>DATHIG010000145.1:0-6871 GCA_035490035.1 Actinomycetes bacterium | reverse complement strand
CGGGGTCCTCCGGAACTCTCCACGCGACACCGGCGGCCCCCCCCACGGCCCCCTGATCGAGCGCCTGGCCGAGTGTGTGGTCCGGCCCCACCCGACCTGGCAGGCCGGCGCCGGCCAGCTCGACACCGGCGTGCCCCCGAGCATCGTGGCCCAGTTCCTCGGCCACAAGGTGATCGACCGGCCCGGCGTGCTCGCCCCCGAGGACGCCGTCCCGCCCGAGCCCTACCTGGCCGAGCTGGCCTCCCGCAACATGGAGGTCACGCTGACCACCAGTGGGCCAGCACTCGCCGAAGGCGCCGGGGGGTTCGGGGGGCGGAGCGCAGCGCAGCCCCCCGATGGGTCAAGACGACCAGAGCTCGCAAGGCGCCACCGACAGATCGAGACCTGACGCAGGAGGAGCCCGTCTTGAGCATGCCCCAGGAACGCAAGCTGGCCGGCGAGGTCCCGGGGCCGGCCAGCCGGGCGCTCGAGGAGCGCCGTCGCAACGCCGTGGCCAGGGGCGTGTCCACCATGACCCCGGTGTACGCGGCGGCCGCCCACGGCGCGGTCATCGAGGATGTCGACGGCAACCGCTTCATCGACTTCACCGGTGGACTTGGCGTGCTCAACGCCGGGCACACCCCGCCATCGGTCGTCCAGGCGGTCAAGGACCAGGTCGAGCGCTACCTGCACACCTGCCAGCACGCGGTCATGAACGAGCCCTACGTCGCCGTGGCCGAGGCGCTCAACCGGATCACCCCCGGCGACTACGACAAGCGGACCATGCTGGTGAACTCCGGGGCCGAGGCGACCGAGAACGTGGTCAAGATCGCCCGCGCCGCCACCGGCCGGCAGGGCGTCGTGGTGTTCGACAACGCCTTCCACGGGCGGACCCTCCTCGCCCTCGCCATGACCGGCAAGGTCACCCCCTACAAGCAGGGCTACCAGCCGTTCCCGAGCGAGGTCTACCGGGTCCCCTACGCCTACTGCTACCGCTGCCCGTTCCATCTCAGCTATCCCGAGTGTGGCATCGCCTGCGCCGACTACGTCGAGGAGGAGATCAAGGTCCACGTCGGGCCCCAGAACGTGGCCTGCCTGCTGGTGGAGCCGGTGCAGGGCGAGGGCGGCTTCATCGCCCCGCCGCCCGGCTGGCTGGAGCGGATCGCCGACATGTGCCGGCGCCTCGACATCCCATTCGTCGCCGACGAGGTCCAGTCGGGGTTCGGTCGCACCGGCACCTTGTACGCCACCGAGCAGCACCCCGGCGTGGTTCCCGACTTCACGCTCTCCGCCAAGTCGATCGCGGCCGGCCTGCCCCTGGCCGCGGTCACCGGGCGCAGCGAGCTGATGGACGCACCCGGCCCCGGCGGGCTCGGCGGCACCTACGGCGGCAACCCGCTGGCCTGCACGGCCGCCCTGGCCACCATCGAGCTGTTCGAGCAGGGCGACCTGCTGGAGCGGGCACGGCGGATGGGCGAAACGCTCGGACGGCGCCTGCGCGAGCTGGGCGACCGCCACCGGATCGTCGGCGAGGTCAGGGGCCTGGGCGCGATGATGG
Source organism: Actinomycetes bacterium (assembly GCA_035490035.1). Classification (GTDB taxonomy): domain Bacteria; phylum Actinomycetota; class CALGFH01; order CALGFH01; family CALGFH01; genus CALGFH01. The sequence continues at coordinate 5,334 of DATHIG010000145.1, read as the reverse complement.
CGATGGAGCTGGTCACCGACCGGGCAACCAGGGAGCCGGCCAAGCAGGCCGCGACCCAGGTGGTGGCCGAGTCGGCGCGGCAGGGGCTGCTCACCCTCAAGGCCGGCATCCACGACAACGTCGTCCGCATCCTGGCCCCACTGGTCATGGAGGAGCGCCTGCTCGAGGAGGGGATCGACATCCTCGACCAGGCCCTCGCCACCACCTCGGTCTGAGGCCGCCGCCCGGACCCGGGTATCCTCGCCACGGAAGCTGCGCCCCGAGTCGCGGGGAGCGCAGGCCGTGGTGGTCTCCGGACGGGTAGGAGGGTTAGCCTGGTGGACCGCGTCAAACCGACGGCCGGTCCGGCCGATGGAGGCGGCATGTCCACAGCCCGGTCCCGGGAGGTCAGGCGCTGACCCAGACCGCCCGCATCCAGCCCAGCCGCGTGCAGCGGTACCACGGCCGGCGTGCCGTCGCCCGCCGGTCCCGGCGCCGCTTCCTGGCCGAGCTGCCGTTCCTGCTGGTCGCCGCCGTGATCCTCACCATCCTGGTCAAGGGCTTCCTGATCCAGGCGTTCTTCATCCCGTCCCGGTCGATGGAGCCGACCCTCGACGTCGGCGACCGGGTGGTGGTCAACCGGCTCGCCTACCGCCTGGGCGACCCGGCGCACGGCCAGGTGGTGGTGTTCCTGCGCCCGACCGCCACCGGCCAGGACCCGCCGAGGGGGCCGCTGTCCTGGGCGCGGCGGGCGGTCGCGCAAGGGCTCGGTGGCACCCCGCCGGGGAGCGAGGACCTGATCAAGCGGGTGGTCGGCCTGCCGGGCGACGTGATCGAGGGCCGCGACGGCTACCTTTGGCGCAACGGCCGCAGGGTGGACGAGCCGTATCTGCGGGACGGCACCGACACCTCCGAGTTCCCGCCCGTCAGGGTCAAGCCGGACCACTTCTGGGTGATGGGCGACAACCGCGAGGACTCCGCCGACTCCAGAGTGTTCGGGCAGGTCCACCGCTCCGCCCTTGTCGGCCGGGCGGTGCTGACCGTCTGGCCGGTGCCGCACGTCGGCGGCCTGTAGGCGCTGCCGGAGGCCTCCGCGACCGGTCATTTTTCCCCCGAGGGGACAAAGGAGCAAGAATATGGCTGTCCGGCGGCCGCTCGGCCGAGACCCGGGCAGGAGAGGAGATGGCTGGATGGTGGTCGCGGCACGAACCGCCGAGGTCACCGAGCGTGGACGGCGGCGGGTGATCGGCCTGCTGCTGGCCGGCGCGGCCGTGCTGCTCGTCCATTGGGCGGCCTGGCTGGTGAACCGGTCCCTGCTGGCCAGCGACACCCGCCCCGCCTACTACGAGTTCCAGTCCGCGTTCGTCCTTGCCGATGCCTGGCTGGCCTTCTGCCTGGTGGCAGCGGCCAGGGCCCTGGCCGCGCGACGGGCCTCGGCGCTGCTGTGGCTGCTGGCCGCGGGCGGCGCCGGCGGATTCCTGCTCGGCATCGACGTGCTCTACAACCTCCAGCACGGCGTCTGGTTCGCCGGCGCCCATGGGCTGGTGGAGCTGCTGCGCAACCTGGCCACCCTGGCCGGGACGGTCGCCATCTTCGGCTGGGCGTGGCCCCGGCGGGCCGAGCTGCTGGCCGGCGACTGATCCGCCCGTGGACCCGCTGGCGACGCCGGACCGACCAGTCGCCGGCCGCGACTACCCGGCTGACTGGCCCCAGTTCCTGGCATTCTTCCCTGACGAGGCGGCCTGCCAGCGGTACCTGGAGCGGCTGAGCTGGCCCCACGGGTTCCTCTGCCCTGCCTGCGGCGACGGCCATCCCCCCTGGCGCGGCTCGCGGCACCGGCTGGTCTGCCGCGCCTGCGGCCACCAGACCACCGTCACCGCCGGCACCCTGTTCCAGGGCACCCGAACGCCGCTCCGCCTGTGGTTCTCCGCCGCCTGGCTGGTGGCAACCGCCGACCAGGGCGTCTCGGCCAGACAGCTGGCCCGCGAGCTGAACATCGGCAGCTACGAGACGGCGTGGACGATGCTGCACCGCTTCCGCCGGGCGATGGTGCGCTCCGGGCGACCCCGGCTGGTCGGCAGGGTCGAGATCGCGACCGTGCCGGTCCCTGGTCGGCGCGCGCCGGCTGACGGGCCGACCGGGGCGACGGCCGCCATCGCGGTCGAGGACCGGGGCGCGGAGGCGGGCCGGGTCCGGATGCAGCGGCTGGCCACCACCTCCTCGGACGAGCTGGCCGACTTCGTGAGCCGCGTGGTCGAGCCCGGGTCGCTGGTGAAGGCGGAACGCCTCAAGGAATGGCATCCGTTGGCCACGCGTGGCTACCCGACCGAGCGAGCGCCCGCCCTGACCCACCTGCCGGCGGTCGAGCGCGCGCTGGCCGGGTGGCTGCTCGGGACCCACCAGGGCGCGACCTCGCCCCTCCAGCTCGACTGGTACCTGGACGAGTTCACCTTCCGGTTCAACCGGCGCACCTCGACCCACCGGGGCATGCTCTTCTACCGCCTGCTCGAGGAGGCGGTGGTCACGCCGCCGCTGCCCTACCGCCGGGTGGTCGGCGACGCCGCCGAACCGCGCCGCCGGGAGGCCGCGCAGTAGCGGCGCCCTATCCCCTCCACTCCACCGGAGTGGAGCGAAGCGGATACCCCAGCCTGCGCAAATACCAACTTGACTACCCGGGGAAAAGGAGCGAACATACGTTTGATTCGAACATTTGTTCGACTCGGCTCTGCGAGGTTCACGCGAAGGGGAAGCCGTGGACAGGACCGCCGTGCGCAGCCGGGTCGGGTCGACGGTGGGGGCCGCCCGCATCCCGGCGGCCATTCCGCTCGACCGGGGCCAGGTGCGCTTCCGCACCCTGCTCTTCCGCTATCTGGCGGTGGGGTTCATCCTGCTGGCCACCGTCGTGGCCGCCAACCCCAACGCCCGTGACGCCGGCGACGACCCACACCCGTGGGACTACCAGCGCGAGCAGGTCGATGTCGAGGGCCGGGGGGTGCTCAACGCCTACGCGCGCGCCTCGGTGCGAGCCACCGCCTGGCTGGCCAAGGCCTCGATCGAGCGCCAGCGCGACGTCCTCCGCCTGGGCCTGTTCGACTTCCTGGTCGGCGCCGGCGCCGCCGAGGCGATCGGCGGCTGGCGCGGCGACCACACGCCGGCGCTCGAGCTGGTCACCAAGGTCGCGCTGCTGGCCCTGATCGGCTACGGGCTGGTCCGCCGTCCAGCGTGGCGCAATCTGACGGTCGCGGCGCTGCTGGTGCTGGCCGCCACCGTCGTCCTGACCCGGCCGTACACCACCGTCGAGCTGGCCGCCCGTCCGGGCGTGGCCGTGCCCAACGCGATGCTGGGGCTGGTCACCCGGGTTGCCCCCGACGGCGCGCTCGGCCGGTCGCGGGAGGCCGAGCCGACCCAGCGGCGCCTGCTGACCAGGTACTGGAAGTCGTTCGTGGCCCACCCGCTGTCGCGCATGCAGACCGGCACGCCGGTGCTGGCCTCGGCCTCGCCGGGCCAGAAGGCGGGCGTGCTGCAGGCGCTGCGCAAGAACGTCTCGGCGGTCAACGACTGGGCGGTGGGCCGTCGCGGGCCCGAACGGGCGTTCATCGCCACCTCGGCGCTCGGCTACGTGCTGCCGTTCGCGGTCGGGCTCGGCGCGCTCGCCATGGTGGCCGCGTGCGCCCAGACCCTGCTGTTCCTGCTCTGCCTGGCCGGGCTGTTCGCGCTGCCGCTGGCCGTTGCCGGCAGGCGCCAGCGGGGCGCCATCATCCGCTACTGGCTGCTGCCCCTGCTCGGGTCGGTGGCAGTGCTGGCGGGCGCGTCGCTGCTCTCGTTCGTGGTGGTGCGGGCGGCCGAGACGCTGCACGCTTCCGACGAGTATGTGGGCCTGCTGCTGGCCGGTTCGACCTGGCCGGCGCTGGCCGCCTTTCTGATCGGGCGGTGGCTGGCCCACCGTCGGCGCCAGGGCCTGGCCCTGCCCGCCGCTGCGGCCCCCACCGCGAACCCGACGAGGAGCTGATCCGATGAACGCCGAGTCCACCGTCTTCCGGGCATCCCGCCCGGCCGTGGTCGTCGCCCCTGGTGGCGACGGCATTCGCCTGGCCGCGTGGCTGCTTGCCGTACCGGTGCGGGTCGCCTACACCCCGCTGGGACGCCGGCTGCTGGTCGCGGCCGCGCTGGCGGTCATGCTGGTGGCCACCGTGGGCTTCATGTACGACTCCGCCGACCAGCCCCGTCTGGCGGCCAGCTTCCGGCCCGCTGGGCTGGCCAAGGACGCCGGCGCCGTCGGGGCCGGCCGCCAGGCGGCGGCGGCGCCGGCCCGGCCGAAGCGGTCCGCCGGCCCGGCCGAGGTGGCCGCGGCCTGGTTCGCGGCCCGCCAGCGTGTCCCGGTCGACCAGGTCCGGTCCCTGCAGCAGCGCCGGATCAGCGCCACCAGGACCCAGGTGCTGGTGGTCGCCGAGGCCGGAGGGGCCAGGATGCCGAGCCAGTACGTGACCGTCCGCAAGGGTGCGGCCGGCTGGAAGGTGCCGTGAACCGAGCGGTCAGGGCCAAGGGCGGGGCCGTGCTGGTGGCGCTGCTCGCACTGGCCCTGATGAGCAGCCGCGCCTCGCCTGGGTTCCCGCTGGCCGAGGTGCCCAAGGCGGTCGGGCGCTCGATCGCCAAGGTGATCGGCGCGAGCCCCGGGCGGCCGGCGCGCGACCGGCCCGTCGGCGAACAGGGCGCCAGCTCGTTCGCTGTGGCCGACATCCCGCGTCGTTACCTGGGGTTCTACACCGACGCGGCGGGTGTTTGTCCGGCGTTGAGCTGGCAGGTGCTGGCAGCCATCGGCAAGGTCGAGTCCGACCACGGCCGCTCCTCAGCCCCCGGCGTCGACACCGGCATCAACCGCCACGGCTGCTGCGCCGGCCCCATGCAATTCAACATCCGCAACGGCCCCCCCAGCACCTGGGACACCTGGGGCACCGGCACCCTCGCCCACGTCTATGACCCAGCCCACGCCATCCCCGCCGCCGCCCGCAAACTCTGCGCCGACGGCCTGGCCAACCCCACCCGCATCCACCACGACCCCTGCCCCACCGTGCTCGGCAGCCCCGCCCTGCACCACGCCCTGCGCCGCTACAACAACGCCTGCTGGTACGTCCACGAAATCATCACCCTGGCCAGCCGCTACACCACCACCCCCACCACCAGCCCCCCAGCCAACGACCCCTTCGTACGCGCCCTGGCCACCAACCCCAACCTCACCACCACCACCAGCCACGGCTGCCAACCCGCCCCCGACCTCGCCTCCGGACGCCTGGACCTCCGCGTCCAGTCCCTGCTGGCGGTCATCGCCCACCACCACCGCATCCGCCTCAGCTGCCT
>DATHIG010000144.1:0-2889 GCA_035490035.1 Actinomycetes bacterium | reverse complement strand
GCCAGCCGGCGAGGCTCGAGGCGGTCCAGCCGACGGTGGGTGGGGCCGCGATCGTCAGCTCGTCCGTGGGGAGCGGACGCGGGTGGACCCGAGCCGTCCGATGCACCAGGAAGCTCGAGGTACTCGGACGACCCAGGGAGGGTTCGCCAGGCTGCTGCACCTCGAACGGGTGCGGCGTTCCCGAACCATGGGCACGGACCTGACCTGGCGGAAGGGGCGAAGACGACATGGCGGAACGCTACGCCGACGAACGCGCGCAACGACCCCGATCACCGAAGATGTGGACAACTCCTCGGAACCGCCCAGCCGGAACCCGACTGGCCGGGACCGACCGACCGACCCGGGACCGGCTGGGCCGGGCCGACCGGGACCGACCCGACAGGGCCGGAACCCGACCGAGGCTTGGACCACCTGGACCGGAGCGCCGGGCCGTCAGGGGAGCATGATCGTCTGGAAGTCGTAGGGTTCGCGGTCGAAGCCGATGCGCTCGTACAGGGCGATCGCCGGGGCGTTGAAGTCGTTGACGTACAGCGACAGGTTGGGGTGGCGGTCGAGAGCCAGGGCGCAGCAGGCGGCCATCGCGGTGGTGCCGACCCCCCGACCGCGCTGCTCTGGGGGGACGTACACGCCCTGGATCTGCGCGGTGTGGTCGCTGGCGCAGCCGACGTCCATCTTGAACTGGAGCTCGCCGCGCAGCTCGTAGACGTAGGTCCAGCCGCGGGCGGTGAGCATCCGGACCCGGCGGCGGTAGCCGTCAGGGTCCCGGGCCATGGGGTTCTCCCCCATCTCCTCGGTGTACATGGCCGCGGACAGCTCCAGCACCCGGTCCTCGTCGGACCGCTCGGCCAGGCGGGCCAGTCCTGGGGCTCTGGCGTCGGGCTCGTGGACCAGCCGCTCGGGCTCCAGGGCGTAGACGAACTGGCGGCGCCGCACCTCGCGCGGAGGCGGGTAGCTGGACCCGATCAATGACCACAGGTGCTCGACCGTGGCGCGCTCACCGACCACCATCCGGGTCGGGTACAGGCCCCCGGCGGCGGCGGCGAGGGCCTCGCAGGCACGCTGGTCGTCGACGGCGGGGACCAGGTTGGGACCGACGTGCAGCAGGCCGTGCAGGTGCTGGCCGTCGAATGCACCCAACAGCGGGCTCGGGCCAAGTGAGGTCAGGGCACCATCGTGGAGGATGCGGCTGGCGATGAACACGTCCCTGACCGGGTTCCGGTCCAGCGCCTCGAGGGCGAGGGCCTTGTCGGCACGCCCGAGGGGGCGCACCTCGAACCGGGACGACAACGTCCCCTCCCGGGCCCGGTCCTCGCCGCCGGTCCGTGACCGGAGCATGTCAGCTCCGGATGACCTCAGGGGTGCCCGACCCGGCGCCGGACATCCGGTACTCCTCGGCCAGCAGCTTGGCCTCGTGCATCAGGGCGTCGACGATCTCGGCCTCGGGGACCGTGCGGATCACCTGGCCGTGCCGGAAGATCTGGCCCTTGCCCTTGCCGGAGGCGACGCCGACGTCGGCCTCCCTGGCCTCGCCGGGGCCGTTGACGATGCAGCCCATGACCGCGACCCGCATCGGCGCGTCGATCTCGGCCATGCGCTGCTCGACGGCGTTGGCCAGGGCGAAGACGTCGACCTCGGCGCGCCCGCATGACGGGCAGGCGACCAGGTCGAGCTTCTTGGGCCGCAGACCCAGCGCGCCGAGGATGGCGTTGCCGGCCTTGACCTCCTCGATCGGCGGGGCGGTGAGCGACACCCTGATGGTGTCGCCGATGCCCTGGGCGAGCAGCGAGCCGATGCCCACCGCGGACTTGACGATCCCGTCCTTGGGGGTGCCGGCCTCGGTGACCCCGAGGTGCAACGGGTAGTCGCAGCGGGTGGCGAGCAGCCGGTAGGCGGCGATCATCGAGGCCGGGTTCTGGTGCTTCACCGAGATCTTGATGTCCCCGAAACCGACCTCCTCGAGGATGCCGACCTCGAACAGGGCGGACTCGACCAGCGCCTCCGGGGTGGGGCCGCCGTGCTTGGCCAGGATCTCCTTCTGCAGCGAACCGGCGTTGACCCCGACCCGGATGGGGATGCCGCGGGCCTGCGCCTCCTGGGCGATCAGCTTCACCTTGTCATGCTTCTTGATGTTGCCGGGATTGATCCGCACCCCGGCGCAGCCGGCCTCGATGGCGGCCATGGCGTACTTCCACTGGAAGTGGATGTCGGCCACCACCGGGATGGTCGACTTGGCCGCGATCGCGGGCAGGGCGGCGGCGTCGTCGGTGTCTGGCACGGCCACCCTGACGATGTCGCAGCCGGTGGCGGCGAGCTCGGCGATCTGCTGCAGGGTGCCGTTGATGTCGGCGGTCTTGGTGATGGTCATCGACTGCACGCTGACCGGGGCGCCATCGCCGACCGCGACCTTGCCGACGTGGATCCGGCGTGAACGCCGCCGGTCGACACCGACCGCCAGGTCGGTCAACTCGATCGGGAAGGCCACCAGGGGCTCCTTATCGGAACGGGTAGGGGACGGGGTTGGTGATGTCGAGCCAGACCAGGCCGACCGTCAGCATCACCAGCAGGCCGACGATCAGCGCGGCCACCGGCACGACCTTGCGCAGGTCGACCTCGCGCCTGGTCACCACCTGCCAGAGCACGAAGGCGAGGTAGCCGCCGTCCATCGGCGGCAGGGGCAGCAGGTTGAACACGCCGACCACGATGTTGAGCTGGATCAGGATGGCGACGAAGATCGCCCACTGGTTGTTGGCCACGGCCTGGCCGGCCAGCCGGGTGATGCCGACGATGCCGATGGGGCCGCCGTCGCGCACCTCACCGCCGCCGCCCCCGTTGCCGGCGGGCGCGGGCTCGGGCGCGTTCACCCGGTCGGCCAGCCCGGTGACGAAGCCG
>DATHIG010000143.1:0-4729 GCA_035490035.1 Actinomycetes bacterium | reverse complement strand
CCACCGAGACGGTCACGATCACCAGGAAGTTCAGCCCCCACTCCTCGGCCGACTTCACCAGGACGATATAGGCCATCGGCAGGGCCACGAAGACGTAGCCGACCAGCGTGTCCGCGACCTGCCGGTGGGCGTCCTTGATCTCTCCGGAGAGGACCGGCACCAGCGTCAGCAGAATGAAGAAGCCGAACGGCAGGAAGCCGAAGAGCTCCCGGGCCAGGGCGGCCACCAGCAGGCCGGCCTCACCCCAGAGGATGAGCAGGTAGGCGTAGCGGCGCTCGATGCCGGCGATGCGCACGAACTCCGAGCAGCCCTGGACGACCACGAAGGTGGCCAGCAGGAAGGCCACGAACCCGCCGATGAACACGGCCAGCACGAACAACGGGCCGATGACGAACCAGGTGCGGGCGCGCAGGAACAGCGTCGACCGCCGCCACACCCGCAGCGAGCGTCGCTGGGAGAGCACCACGGCGGCCAGGCCGACCACGATCAGCAGCATCACCCGCAGGAACACGGGAAGGAACAGCGGGTGGGCGAAGGGGTTCCGGGGCACGGGCCGGTCTACGCCCCTTCCCAGCCCTTGACCACCGTCCGCACCTCGGCAACGCCGGCTTCGGCCCTGCGGACCAGCTGGTTGTAGTCGGCGCCGGGCGGGATGGGCGGGCCGATGCCGACCACCACCCCACCGGGCAGCGGCACGAACGAGCCCTTGGGCATCACGTGGTCGAGCCCGTGCAGGTACATGGGGACGACCGGGACCTGGGCGTCGACAGCCAGATAGGCGAAGCCCTTCTTGAACCCGGAGGCGCCGGTGCCGCGGGTGCCAGACGGGAAGATCAGCACCGACCAGCCCTTGCCGACCAGGTCCTTGAGGAACTGGAGGGACTCGCGGCTGGAGCCGCCGGCGCGAACGAACGGCACGGTGCCAAGGGTCAGCGACGCCGCGGCCCCTTTCACGGCCGAGCTGTAGAAGTAGTCGGCGGCCGCGGCCACGACCAGGCGCCGGCGGATGCGGCCGCCGAGGGCGCCAAGGCAGATCGGGGCGTCGAAGTGGCTCTGGTGGTTGGCCACGAACACCGCCGGGCCGTCCAGCTTGGCCAGGTTGCGCTTACCGATGACGGTGAACGGCGAGATGAACTTGAGGAGCGGGACCAGCGCCCCGTACTGGATGCCGCTGCGGACCAGCCGGGCCGGGGGCGTCCGGGCCCAGGAGTAGGTCGGGACGGTGCGACGCCGCCGCGAGCCTCCCGCCTTGGGGGCCTCGCTCTGCTCCCGCTCGCTCACGTGGCCTCCAGCCCCGGCGACTCCTTGATGCATTCAACCAGACCGGCTCGCGGTCGGGCAGTTACGCGGAGACGGCCGGCCGGCCGGTCGGCGGGGCCGTGGCCTCGACCCAGGCGGCCACCCCCAGCAGGTCACGGTCGCCGCCGATCCGCCCGACCAGGGAGACCCCGACGGGCAGGCCGCCTACGAGACCGGCCGGGATGGAGACGACCGGGCTGCCCGAGCAGTTGAACGGACCGGGCAGCCGGGTCAGGGCGGCCTGGACGCCGACCTCCACCCCGGCGATGGCCATGGTGCGCCGCCCGGTCGGCGGAGCCACGCAGGGCAGGGTGGGCAGCAGCAGGGCATCCCGCTCGGCCAGCAACCGCTCGAGCTCGGCCGTGAACCGGCCCCGGTAGCGCAGACCGGTCAGGTACTCGCCGGCCAGGGCGCTCTGGCCGATGCGGATCATCGCCAGCATCGCCCGGCTGTAGCCGTCCTCGCCGGTCTCGGCCAGCAGGCGGGCGTGGGCCGCGGCGGCCTCGGCGAGCACGATCGTCGCCACCGCCCCCCTCGCCGCCTCGAGCGGCAGCTCCACCTCGTCCAGGATCGCGCCCTCGGCTTCCAGGCGCCGGCAGCGTTCGTCGACGACCTCGGCGACCGCCGGGTCGACCGGTCCCAGGTCGTCGCCGACCAGCCGTCCGATGCGCGGCGCCGGGGGTCGGCCAGCCGTCCACCGGCTCCCGCCTCCCTCGCCGGACAGCACGGCGTCGAGCAGGGCGACGTCGGCCACGTCGCCGGCGATCGGGCCGACGTGGTCGCAGGACCAGGACAGCGGCCACACCCCGGTAGCCGGAACCCGGCCCCAGGTGGGCTTGAGGCCGACCACTCCGCAGCAGGCGGCCGGGATGCGGATCGAGCCGGCGGTGTCGCTGCCGAGGGCCGCCGGGACCAGGCCGGCGGCGACCGCGGCGGCCGACCCGCCGCTGGAGCCGCCGGCGATCCGCTCCGGGTCCCACGGGTTGACCGTGCCCGGGGTGACCACGCCGTAGGCGAACTCGTGGGTGCGGGTCTTGCCCACCACCACCGCCCCGGCGGCCCGCAGCCTCGCCACCACCTCGGCGTCGCGGCCGGCCAGGTTGCCGGCCAGCTTGGGCGAGCCGGCCGCGGTGACCACCCCGGCCACGTCGACCAGGTCCTTGACCGCCACCGGCACGCCGTGCAGCGGCCCGGCCGCGCTCCCCAGTCGCAGCTCGGCGTCCCGCTCCCCCGCCTCGGCCATCGCCCGGTCCCCGAGCACAGCCACGAACGCCCCCACCCGCCCGTCCAGCTCCCCGATCCGCTGGAGGGCCCGCTCCACCAGCTCCACGCTGCTGACCACCCCCTCCCGGACCATCCGGACCGCCGCCACCAGCCCACCGGCCGCCGGCGCGGGGCCGGTCGAGAGCGGAGGGCCGGAGGGGCTCGGGCCGGCCGGGGTCGCGGGCGCCCGACCCGCTTCGGCCCGAACCCGGGCAGGATCGGGCGTCGCGCCCTCCACCGGCCTCCCGCCAGCCCGAACCCTGCTCGGGTCGGTGAAGGGTGGGTCGAAAGGGCCGAGGTCGGCATCGGCGGCCAGTGCGGCAATGCGCTCCAGGTGCAGGGCCAGGTCACGCTGCAGCCGGTTGGCGTCCGCGGCCGCCACCTCCAGCCCAGCCGCGGCCAGCCGCACCCGCAGCTCCGCCGCCAGCTCGACCCGTTCCCCGTCGTCCATGGCCACGATGCTACGGTGCCGGCATGGCAGGCACCGCATCCGCCGTCACCGACCCGGCCCACGAGCGCCTCGAGGACCTGCGGGCCGAGGTGGTCGGCTGCCGGCGCTGCCCGCGGCTGGTGGCCTGGCGCGAGCAGGTGGCCAGGGAGAAGCGGGCCGCCTTCCGGGACCAGGAGTACTGGGGCCGGCCGGTGCCCGGGTTCGGCGACCCGGCGGCCGGGTTGCTGGTCCTCGGCCTGGCCCCGGCCGCCCACGGCGGCAACCGCACCGGTCGGGTCTTCACCGGCGACCGCTCCGGCGACTGGCTGTTCGCCTCCCTGTGGCGCACCGGGTTCGCCAACCAACCTAGGTCAGTATCGCGCGACGACGGCCTCGTTCTCACCGGCTGCTACGTCACCGCACCCGTCAAGTGCGCGCCGCCCGAGAACAAGCCACTCCCCCAGGAGCGCGCCAAGTGCGCGCCGTGGTTGGACGCCGAGCTCGATCTGCTGGAGGTCCGGGTCGTGGTGGCGCTGGGCGCGTTCGCTTGGGATTCAGCGCTGCGCCATCTTGGTCCCGTCCGCCCCAAGCCCCGCTTCGGCCACGGTGCCGAGGCCGCACTGCCCCATGACCGGATGCTGCTTGGGAGCTTCCATGTGAGCCAGCAGAACACCCAGACCGGTCGTCTTACCGAGCCGATGCTTGACCGTGTCTTCCTGCGGGCACGGCAGCTCCTGGGTACTTCGGCGTAGAAACGTTCAGTTGTGCACAGAACACCTCCTGATCCATGGATCTGCGAGTGAGGAGAGGAGCGGTGGCGAAGGCTGTGTTCGAGGACGGCAGCGGGCGCCGAGACGCGAACCAGCGCCGGGCTCGCTGCCTGACGGGCGTCCGTGCCGAGGGACGCCGGCTGCTCTGCTCGGCAGGCCGCTTTCGGATCGCGTCCCCGACGCGGACCGTTCCCGTGGCCACCACCCTGGCGTTCACCCCACGCAGGCGAAGCTCGCGGCCGACTGGCGAGTTGACGAACTTCAGCGCCTCCTGACCGAACCGCTCGGCGAACTTCTGGCAGCCGCGGTGGGGCTTGTCGCTGATCTCGATGACCGCCGAACCAAGCGCGAGGCGCGTACCAGGCGGGAGGTTGGCCTCGCTCAGATCCAGGTCGACGTACAACTGGTCACCCGCGAGCTGCCGCCGCTCGTCCCCCCCGGCCACCAGGGCGGCGACGCGGCAGTTCATCAGGGTGAGCTGCATGGACGGATGGGGCGAGCGGTCGCGCGTCAGGTTGCTCGGCCGGACCCGCCAGGTGTCACCCACCAGGCCCTCGGCCCGGTCGAGCCTCGCTTCCGCCAGAACCTCGCGGGCGTTCTCGGCGGGGCGCCGGACGATGAGATCGACCCGCCCGTGGTCTGGCGGTGAGCAGCGGATGTCGTCGAGGCCGCCCTCGAGCACGCTGGCCTTCGGATGCTCCATGCACCGAGGATGCTCGGCGAAGCGACTACCACGCAAGCCGTTACCCTCGACCGTCCTGGGGATCGTGACATTCGTCATGGCGCGGGTGTGGATCGGGCACTGGAACTGATGATCCCAGGCACTGCCCGAGGGGACGCCGAGGGGAGATGCTCGGTCGCATGGACCACACATCGCGGGGAGCTGCTGACACGGACGACACCCACATCATCAACGTCGAGGAGCTTCGACGCCGCTACGGCGCAGCGGGTAGGCACGGCTTTGACG
>DATHIG010000142.1:0-3498 GCA_035490035.1 Actinomycetes bacterium | reverse complement strand
AACAGCTCTCCTTCACCCAGATCGCCGAGCGGCTCATCACCGCCAGCGGCAGACCCGGCCGCATCAGGCGTATCCCGCTGCCGATGCTGCGCGCCATGTCGGTGCTGGCACGGCCCGTCTCCCCGGTGTTCGCCCGCCAGGCCCAAGCCGCGGTCGTGATGAACACCTCCGACATGACCGCCGACGTGGCCGCCATCCGGGACCGCTTGCCCACCATTCCCGCGACCACCCTGGATGACGTCATCACCCGCCAGCCGCCTCTGGAGGTTCCGGACGCCCGCGGCGACGCCCCAAGCTCCAGAGGCAAGCAGACGGCGGCATCCTGATCGTCGGAGCCACCAGCCAGCTCCAGGGGCTGATTGCGCGGACGCTGCTCGATCAAGGAGCCGTGGCGACCGATGTAACGCCTGAAGGCCCGCGAGCGCTCTTTCTAGTGCTACGCGCACCCTGGCGAAGACGAGATGGACGGCCCCGGTGAGGCCCCCCGCACCGGGGCCGTCCGTCTGTTCGATCACTCCCTGGCGGCCTGGTACCCGTTGATGTCGTTGACCGACAGCCCGCGGAACTGCGGACGCTGGCCGTAGGCCCAAGCGATCTCCTCGGCCGCCCCCCTGAAGGCGGCACGGCCCGCCCACCAGAAGCTGAGCTTCTCGGGGTAGACCTTGGTGAACTCCTGGCCGACCACGATCCCGCACACCGCGCCGGCCTGGCGCGCATAGTCGAACTCGCTTCGGACATGGTCGATGGACCCGTCGGGGCCAGAGGCGAAGTTGCGGTACGCCATCACCAGGACATAGGCCTCGGGGAGCGCCTGCAGCATGTCGATGAGATGGAAGGCGGCAGCCTTGGTGGTCTTGGTGGCCTCGGTCTTGCCGTACTCGACCGGTGGCGCCTCGGGCACCCCGTCGAACCAGAAGGGGACGGCGAAGCCGAGCCGCAGGCTGGTGTTGCCGGCTTGGGACCGTACCGCCCTGTAGCTGTCAACGATGCCCTGAAGCGTGGAGAGGTAGTCCACCAGGGAGGCTTCCACGTCGTTGAAGAAGCTCGGATCCACATACGGCTCGATGTCGAACTGGACGCCCTGGAGAAGCTCGTTGGGGCCGGCGCCGCTGTTGTAGTCCGCCACCAGCTGGACGAGCTTTGGGCCCAGGTAGCGGTGTGACGCGTCGGTCCAGTTGGGCCCCCCAGCGACCGCATGCACCGCGAAGCCGAGGCTCGAGGCGCGCGCCACGAAGCTCTTGAGGTCGTTCTTGAGCTGGCTGAGGCGGGTTCGCTGGGTTCGGCTGTCTGGCTGGTCGGCGACCTCGAGGTACTCCCCGACATCGGCGTAGACGGTCTTGAGGCCGTCGGTGCGCAGGGAGCTGAGACGCTGCTCGCTCACCCTGGCGTTGACCTGGCTCAGCCGGTACCACGCAAATACCCCGAAGCCATGCTGCTGCAAGATCTCGTTGGGAGAAGGCGCCGCGGCGGCAACACCCGAGTTGGCGCCCAACACCACCAGCAGGACAGACGCCGAGACCAGGACTCTGGTGATGATCGCCCTATGCCTCATCGCACCTCCGATCAGCCGTCTTTGCCAGGTCAGCACTCATCGGCAGCTCACCCCGCCGGTTGAGGACTCCGGGGTTGCCCGTTTCCGCGGCACGATGGCGATGCCGACGATGGCGAGGCGCATGCCGGCAAGCTCCGCCGTAACGGCCGCGTGGCGGAGGTCGTTCTTACTGATGGCGCAACCGAGGTGCCTCCCCCGAGCCTCGAGCTGCTGCCTCGCCGGAGCGTTCGCGCGTACGTTTCCCGGCGTTGGCCTCAGGGGCTGGCCGAGCCATGGGGATGGTCGGCCAGCCCCCGAGGCCGTCTCCAGCCTGCTGGTCACGGGTTGAGGCCGCAGATCTCAGTGCGGGTGGGGACGGTGGCGGACCCGTTGGTCCGGTGGTTTGATGGCGCATCGGCAGCGTGCCGCCCTGCCCGGCGAGCACGGTCATGCGATCAGGTCCCGGGGGTGCTGAGGATCGACGCCGCCCACGACGCCGTCCACCTCTATATCGTCACGATCGACGTCCCGGCGTCGGCGTTCCGCGCGCGCTTGGACGCTATCGAGGGGGCGCGGCTGGTCAGGGACTTGCCGCCTGGTCGGGTGGTGGTCGCGCTGCGCTCTCCCGTGGACCGTCCTCGGCTGGCTGCCCTGCCGGGCGTCGCGGCGGTCGTCCACGACCGGCTGGAGCACCCCGACCGGTCCATGTGACGCCTGTCGGGAGCGGGGCGGGATCATGCGCCACCCCGTCGACGTGGGCAAGAGCCAGTGGCCCGGCATCGCCGGGCCACTCGCAGTGCTCTGCTCAGGCCGCGGCTGCGGCCTGAGGGTTATCTGGTCACGGTGATCGTGTCGATGTCGGTGGTCGTGCCGCGAACCAGCGGGGTGGTCAGGTCGGTCCTGACTGTCCCCGAGCCGGCGGAGACGCCCTTGACGTCGAAGCTGTAGGTCAGCGAGCCACCGGGCAGACCTGGGGTGCTGGTCACCCGCTGGTCCTCGGTGGGCGGCGTCCCGGGCAGCGTCGGGGCGGTCTGGTCGCCGGCGGAACCGTCGCTGTTCTCGGCCCCGACGGTCAGACCGAAGCCGGCTGGTGGTGCCGCCGGGAGGCTGGCGGGGTTGTAGGCGAAGGTGATGTCCTCGGTGCCGCCGAGCCCGATCCAGGCCTGGAAGACCCGCAGGCTGGTGGTGCCGTAGATGTTCAGGCGCGACTCGATGACGATCCAGTCGTTGACGCCGTCGCTCAGGGTGGCGGCGAAGATGCCCGGCGCGCCGGTGCCGTCCAGGTCGGTCCAGAACGGGGCCAGGACCCCGTTCGGCCGCGCCGGGTCGGGCAGGGTCTGCGGACTGGGGTCGATGTCCTGCCCGCTGGCGCCCCCGGCGACCAGGTACCCGTCGGACACCACCCCGAGCTGGTTGAAGGTCTGGCCGGCGAAGGTGAAGGCGGGCACGGTGAAGTTGCGCGCCTCCTCGTCACCGATCCCGATCGGCTGGACCCCGAACGCATCGAGCGGGAGGTAGCCGAACAGAGACCCCGGGGCGATCTGGGGCGCGTCCGGCTGCCGCCCGGCCAGGGTCGCACCCGCGGTCACCTTGTGGTCGCTGACCTTGGTCGCGCCGGTCGCCTCGGTCACGACAAGGTTGGGGCTGGTGGTGCTTTCCGTGCTCACCTCGGCCGGCGACAGCGAGTTGTTCTGCACCGTGACCGCGCAGGTCGAGGTCTCCGTGTCGCGCCTGATCGTGCTCGGGTCGCAGCTCTGCGACAAGGCCACGACGCCCTGCCGCTTGAAGAACGCGACCGGCAGGTGCAGGTCACGCGGGCCATCGCGCTGGTCCAGGTCGATCCGGCCGAAGTACTGTCCCTCCGGCGCCGATCGCGCAGAGATGGTGATGTGGAGGGTGACCTGGCGGCCGGGAGGCAGCGCGAACAGGCTCGGGCGCACCGAGATCGAGGTGCCCGCCGGCGACTG
>DATHIG010000141.1:0-2760 GCA_035490035.1 Actinomycetes bacterium | reverse complement strand
TGGCTGGGCGAGCACAGCCAGGCCGGCCCCCCCCCCTCCCACCCCTCGGCCCGCCCCGCGGTCGGCGTCCACCCGCCCGGTTTCTAGCGGCAGCTCAGAGATCCTGCACGTAACGGCAGGTGGTACCGGGAAGGGGCGCGGGGCTGTGCGCAAGACCGCTCGTGACCTGCTTCAGGCGGGCGGCGGCTGGCGGGTGCCGCGGGCGCCGGTGGCCAGGCCGATTGCCACGGCCAGGACCTGGACGGCGGCGACGGTGAGCAGGGTGCCGCCGACCCCCGCCCGGTCGAGGGTCGGGCCGGCCAGGGCGGCTCCGACCGCGAAGGCGCCGATCTTCAGGCTGGCCGCGGTGGTGAAGATCTGGCCGCGCAGTGGCGGCGGCGACCAGCGCTGCCTGGTCGCGAAGGTGGCCGCGAACGCCGGGCCCTCGACCAGGCCGGCCAGCCCGACAAGGGCCAGCGCGACCGGGAACGAGGGGGCCAGCGGCCAGGCGGCGATGGCCAGACCGAACAGGGCCAGGCCGGCCAGGACCACCCGCTGGGGCGGCCAGGCGGCGGCCGGACGGGTTGCGGCCAGGGCGCCGGCGATCGCCCCGGCCTCCAGCGCCGCCCACAGGTAGCCGGCGCCGGCCCGCCCGGCCCCGAGCTGCTCGGCCCAGAAGGGCAGGGCCAGGGCGAACAGGCCGGTGCCGCCCATGGCGACGGCGGTGGTGACGGTCACCCCGCGCAGGACCGGGGTGCGGGCCAGATGCCCGAGCCCCTGGCGGATGGTGCCGGCCAGGGAGGCCGCCCGATCGTCGGCCGGGACGGTGACCCGGGGGAGCCGGGCGATGGCCAGCAGCGCCAGGCCGGCCAGGGCCGCCTCCAGGA
This sequence comes from Actinomycetes bacterium, assembly GCA_035490035.1. Lineage (GTDB taxonomy): Bacteria > Actinomycetota > CALGFH01 > CALGFH01 > CALGFH01 > CALGFH01. Next base: position 1,894 of record DATHIG010000141.1, on the reverse strand, counting down.
GCACGGCCGTCGCTGGCCCGAAGCCGGCCGCGACCGCCCCGGCAACCGCCGGACCGGCGATGGCGGCGGTGTTGAAGCTGGTCGCCTCCAATGCGTTGGCGCTTGCCAACAGCCGCTCGGGCACCAGCAGCGGGATCATGCTGGTGTACCCGCCGGTGGCCATCGGCCCGGTCAGGCCGGCGAGCGCGGCCAGCAGCAGCAGGACCCAGCCGGGGGCGCGGCCCGCGGCGGCGACGATGGCCAGCAGACTGGCCGCCAGCAGCACCTGGTTGCTGGCCAGAGCGAGCCGCCGCCTGGCGGTGCGGTCGAGCCAGGCGCCGAGCACCGGACCGGTGAGGACGCTCGGCAGGGTGGTGGCGGCGACCACGGCCCCGGCCAGCGCCGGACGCCCGGTGCGGTCGAGCACGAGCAGCACCACCGCGACCGTGAACATCTCGCTGGCCAGCCGGGCCAGCGTTGCGGCCAGATAGAAAGCCCGGTAGCCGGCCTGCGCGGGCAGGCCGGCGTCGCGGGTGGCCGGGCGGCGGGTGGAGGGGGTCACGCAGGCCAGCGTAGCGCCGCCCCGTGGCCGGGACCGGACGGCCGCGGGGCTGCGAGCGCTCAGGCCGGCAGGGTGGCCAGGGCCGGGCGCGGGTTCTTGAACTGGTAGGCGGTGCGGAAGAAGCACCACACCGTGCCGCCGTGCGAGCAGGTCACCTTGGTGGCCCGCCGCGGCTTGCCGATGTCGAGGGCCATGGTGACCTCGTCGTCGTCGGGGTGGTTGGGATCGTAGAGCCGCAGGGTGAGCCTCGTGCCCTCCAGGTCGTAGCCCCAGGCCAGCACCTGGTGGTTGGCGCCGAGGTCCCGTGGGTTGCGGGACTTGGTCTTGACCAGGCCGAGCGGGCTCAGACTGCCCCGTTCCAAGTCGCCCCGGATGCCCGGCCACTCCAGCCGGATCATGCGCCAGGCCCGGCCGTGGATCAGGGCCAGGTCGCCGTCGGGCAGGGCCGGGTGCATGAGCTTGAGGTAGGTGGCGGGCCCGAACGGCAGGGAGAAGCTCTCCAGCAGCCGGTCGGCGACGTACCGGAACACTGGGCCCTCGCCGGGCGCCCTGGTCAGAGCGGGCGGTGCCACGCCGGCCTCGAACAGGTCGCGCACGGTGTAGGCCATCCCGCCGCACAGCCCGTTGGCGGCGTCGCCGATCGGGATGGTCAGGCCGCCGGGCAGGTCGATCTCGAGGTTCGGCACGTGGGGGAAGGCGTTGGGGAAGTGCAGGCCCCTGGTCGACGGGAGGAACCCGGGGACGCGGACGCTGGTCATGCAGGCCTCCATGCTGTCGGTTCGCCCCCCAGCGGCCAGCATGGCCCGCCACCTCCCGCGCGCCCGATGACCGCCGTCACCGGCCAGGTGTGCCATCCGTCACTCCGGCCGAGCGACCGGAGCTCAGTGGGCGGGCCCCGACTCCCAGTTGCGGCCGAAGCGGTTCGGGGTCTCGGTGATCACCTGGGCGGCGAGCGTGTCCGGGTCGCCGTCGCCGAGCCGCTGGATCACCAGCGCCACCCCGTCCGCGACCAGCGCGCCCGGCGGTAGGCAGGCCGCCGCCCAGCGGGCAAGGGCTCGGATGCTGCGGGTCCTGGCCTTGACGCGCGGCTGCAGCTCGCGCGCGATGGCGTCCTCGAAGCGGTTCATCGGCGGCGTCGAGCCTACGCCGATTGCGTACACTCGGGTCGTGCGCGCCGTCGACCTCCCCGTCCATCTGCCGCTGCCGGAGCGTGCAGGGGGCAGCCCTGGGCTCGAAGGGGCAGGGCCGTGATGGAGCCGCCGTGGCGGTTCCGGGGCGAGCCGCTGGCTCTGGAATGGGTCGCCGACGGCTGGCACCTCCGGTTCGTGCAGCCCTACCGGGCGACCAAGCTGT
>DATHIG010000140.1:0-2477 GCA_035490035.1 Actinomycetes bacterium | reverse complement strand
CAAGCTCAGCCGCCTCGCAGTACCGGTGATGCTGAGCCACCTCGGTGCCCCATGGCGGCTACTCGGGCCCGGCCTGTCCGCCCTCTACGCCGCCGCCAGCGCCCCGCTGCTCGACCGGATCCGCGAGGCGCGGGTGCCGGTCGTCTCGGTGCACGGCGATTGCGACCTGGTGGTGCCGCTGGCCGCCGCCCGCGACGCCGCCCGCCGCACGGCCGGAGAGCTGGTGGTGGTGCATGGAGCGACCCACTCGTGGCTGCTCCAGGACCCCGAGACCCTACCGGCGATCGTTCGCCAGCTGCTCGCCGGGGACCTTGGTGCCGCCTGCGCGGACGCCCTCTTGGAGGCCGGCCTCGACCCGACGGCCTCCCCCCGCGCCGTGGACGACGCCTTTGCCGCCAAGGGGACGCTGGTCCGGCTGCTCGCCCCGCCGGACCCACCCCGGCCCGCTGCGGCGCCGCCGTCGCGCCAGCCCCACTACCGCTGGTCCCGGACCAGGATCACCGCCCGTTAGTAGGCCAACCCCCAACGTCGGCTCCTCGCCGCCCTCACCGCTCCATCCCCATGACGATGTCGGCGGCGATCGGGAAGGCGGCCAGGCATCGGGGGTTGACGCGGTAGCGGCTGGAGGTCCGGCATGCTCGACGGTGACGAAGCGGACCTGCGCGAGCAGCTTGAGGTGGTGGGAGACTTGGCGCCTATGGAGATCGACGCCCTCGGGCCCGGCGACTGGTCGGCGGTGCGAGCCATCTACGAGGCCGGCATCGCCACCGGCAACGCCACCTTCGAGACCACCGTGCCCGACTGGGAGGCGTGGGATGCCGCCCACCTGGCCGGCCACCGGCTGGTGGCAAGGCACGGCGGCCGGGTGGTGGGCTGGACCGCCCTCGCCCCGGTGTCGGACCGCTGCGCCTACGCCGGGGTGGCCGAGGACAGCATCTACGTCGCACCCGACGCCCAGGGGCACGGTGTCGGTCGGGAGCTGCTGGCCGCCGTGGTCGCCTCGGCCGAGCGGGCCGGCATCTGGACCGTCCAGACCGGGATCTTCCCCGAGAACCAGGTCAGCGTCCGGGTCCACCAGGCCTGTGGCTTCCGGGTGGTCGGGGTACGGGAGCGCCTGGGTCTGCTGCATGGCCGCTGGCGTGATGTGCTGCTGCTCGAGCGCCGCAGCCCGGCGATCAGCTGAGCTGGCGGGACCCCTGCATTGACAGACGTCGATGCAAGATGCATCATCGCATCGACATTCATCAATGTTAGGAGGGTCCCCTGGCCACGACCACTGGCCCGGCCACCGTCACGGCGGCGGCGTGTTGCGCGCCCTTGGGGGCGGCCTCGCTGTCGGACGCCGAGGCCGAGGCGACCGCCCGGCTGTTCAAGGCCCTGGCCGACTCCCATCGGGTGAAGATCGTCAACCTGCTGGCGACCAGCCCCGACCCGGTCTGCGTGTGCGAGTTCACCGGTCCGCTCAACCTGAGCCAGCCGACCGTCAGCCACCACCTCAAGAAGCTGGTCGCCGCCGGGCTGCTGGACCGCGAGCAGCGCGGCACCTGGGCCTACTACTCGCTCAACCGGAATGCCGTTGGCCGTTTGGCCGCCGCCACCGACCTCCAGGGAGGCACCCGATGACCCGGCAGCAGACCGACCCGGACGCCGTCCGCGAGCAGGTCCGACTCCGCTACGCCGCCGCCGCCACCCGGGTCGCCAGCGGCCATGGCGGCTGTGGCTGCGGGCAGCCGTCCGACTGCGGCTGCGACAGCGGCTGCTGTGGGGGCGCGACCGCCGAGGAGCCCGGCTTCGGTGCCGAGCTGTACGCCGGGGTCGACCGCGACGCCCTCCCGGACACGGCCGTGCTGGCCAGCCTGGGTTGCGGCAACCCGACCGCCGTGGCTGAGCTGCGCCAGGGCGAGACCGTGCTCGACCTGGGCTCGGGCGGCGGCATCGACGTGCTGTTGAGCGCCAGGCGGGTTGGTCCTACCGGCAAGGCCTTCGGGCTGGACATGACCGAGGAGATGCTCGCCCTGGCCCGGGGCAACGCGACCGAGGCCGGCGCGACCAACGTCGAGTTCCTCAAGGGCCAGATCGAAGCCATCCCGCTGCCCGCCGAGACCGTCGACGTGGTCATCTCCAACTGCGTGATCAACCTGTCGGTCGACAAGCCGGCGGTGTTCGCCGAGACCTTCCGGGTCCTCAAGCAGGGCGGACGGATCGGCATCACCGACGTGGTCGCCGAGGACCACCTGACCCGCGAGGACCGGGCCGAGCTGGGCGCCTGGGTCGGCTGCATCGCCGGGGCGCTCTCCAAGGCCGAGTACGAGGCCGGGCTGGCCGCGGCCGGCTTCACCGGCGTGTCGGTGACCTTCACCCACCAGGTGGGCGACGGCCTGCACTCGGCCATCATCAGGGCCACCAGACCGGCCGACGCAACTGCGGTGCCCAGCGCCGCCCGCGTCCAGCTCCCACTGGCCCAGCGGTCCGGCTGC
>DATHIG010000139.1:0-6382 GCA_035490035.1 Actinomycetes bacterium | reverse complement strand
CGGGTCGGGAGGGAGAGCGGGGGGCGGCGGTGGTGGAGTTCGTGCTGGTGTCGGTGGTGGCGGTGGTGCTGGCCTTGGCGCTTGCGCAGCTGGCGCTGTTCCTCTGGGAGCGGAATGCGCTGATGGGGTCGCTGTCGGAGGGGGCGAGGGTGGCCGCGACCGAGGGCCGGACGGTGGCGGATGGGCGGCGGGTGGCGATCGAGCTGCTGCGGCGGTCGGCCGGTGGGCGGGTGGCCAGGGCGGTGTCGATCCAGGGTGGGGAGACCGGTGGGTTGGTGGTGCTGCGGGCGGAGGGGACGCTGCCCTCGTTCCTGCCCGGCATGCCCGGGTTGCCGATCCGGATGGCGGCGCGGATGCACGAGGAGGAGGCGTTGTGATGCGTGCGACGGCACCGGCGTCCGGGTGCAGGGCGGTGAGGGGGCGGAGGTGCGAATGGGGGGCGGCGGTGGTGGAGGTGCTGGTGGTGGTCCTGACCCTGCTGGTGCCGTTGGTGTACGCGATGTTGGTGATGGCCGACGTGCAGCGGGCGTTGCTGGCGACCTCGAGTGCGGCCAGAGAGGCCGGTCGGGTGTATGTGACCGGGTCGGGCAGGCTGGACGCCGAGCGGAGAGCTGGACTGGCGTCCCGGGAGGTGCTGGCCACCTACGGGATCCGGCCGGGTGACCCGAGGGCGGGGATGCGGTTGCGGGCCGGGTGCCCGCCTGGGGTGGCGTCGGGCTGCGTCGGCGGGTTCGGGCCGGGGGCGGAGGTGCGCGTGGTCGTCACCTACCGGGTTCCGGTGGTCCGGCTGCCGTTCCTGGGTGCTGTTGCTGCGCCCAATCTCATGATCGGCGCCACCCATCACACGCGCGTCGACCGCTATCGCGGACTGGGCGGATGACGCGTCGCGTCGTGGCCGTCGGTCCGGGGGCGGCCCGCGAGGGCGCCGGAGGGGAAGGCGGTCAGGCGCTGGTCCTGTTGATCGGGTTGGTGGTGCTGGTGCTGATGGTGCTGGCGCTGGGCTGGGACACCTCGAACTGGTTTCTGGGGCATCGGGCGCTTGCCAACCTGGCCGATGGGGCGGCGGTGGCTGCGGCCAACGATGTCGACACCGGGGTCTGGTATGCCAGCGGTGGGCGGAGTGTCCGGGTCGCTCAGCAGCGGGCGCGGGCGACGGTGACCGCCTACCTGGACGGGTCGGCCGGTGACTCCGGGGTGGCCGGGGTGGCGCTCCGGTCGGTGCAGGTGGTTCCCGGCGAGGGTGGTCCGGAGGTGACGGTCAGCGTTGCCGCGCCCGCCCGGGTCGGTCTGCTGCGGTTGCTGCGGCTGGTCCCGCCGGAGATGGAGGGCCGGGCGGCGGCCACGGCCGTCCTGGTGTCGCCCTGAGCAACTCAGCCGACGATTGACCCGGATTCCTGGACCCGGGCATGGACGCCGGGTCAGGGGTTCAGACATGAATCGAGCGGCCGGGCGGGGGAGGGTCCTCCGCCCGGCCGCTCGTCCGCTACGCGCTAACGCCCCGGTCACGAGGATCGAGGCGCTCCCATGGCAGGTGTCAGCGATCACCTCCTTCCTGTGCGTCGGGCCGGCTCGCCTGGGTGGTTGAGCCGGCGGGGACGTCGTTGCGCAGTACTTTGGGTGGGAACTCCCGTGGTGTCGGGCGGATTCCCGGCTTCTTGGGCCGGACATCTACGTAGATCACAGGATGATCTCGACGTGTATACGATTTGACTCCAACAGGGCGGTGCCGTACAGTCCGTCGCGCTACCCCCATGGCATGCAACAAAGAGTCTCCCCCAAGGCTCAGCGACATCTTGAAGCATCGCTCTGAATTCGCCGTTCGCGGATCGGTCCGAGCTTCCCCTTTCCTGTCGCCCCCACGACAGGGACTGCTCGAGGCGCTCCCCCCAGCGCTCACCGCGGACCCGCGAATTTCTGAGCCGAAATACTGACGCACGGCCTTGCCAGGAGTATTGACGTATTTCCTGGTGAGTTCGTGATCCCCCCGTCGGCCGCGTGGCCTCTGGCCGCGCTATGAAATAAACGAGGTGGCTGCGATGGCGGCCTGGTTCTCCCTTTGCCTTCCCGAAGGCTTCTTTGCTGCTCCCATGCCCGTGACGTCTGCTCTGGAGGGGGGGCCCTCGTGACGCAGCTCCACGACGATGTGAACGACCTGGACGACCCCTGGCACGCCGGACGGCTGGACCCGGCGTCCGGGACCGAGCCTCCGCCGCGGCCCAAGACCAAGGAGCACCTGGGCCACGACGGCTGGGAGGCGCCGGAGGCGGTGGTGGCTGGCGAGCCGCTGTTCGAGCGGCTTCGTGAGGCCTATCTGCAGCGGGACGACTCCGGCGAGTGGGCCCGCGAGGGCGCTGGCGGCTGGGCCGACGATGACGCCGACCGCTTGGCTTCGGTCGGCACCGCCGACGTCCAGGACGACGACAGCCGCGTCCGGTGGGTGGGTGAACCGGCGCCGGCATGGGAGTCGGCCTCCCACACCGGTTGGGACGAAACCGAGGACGACCTGGACGAGGACGAGGTGGACGAGCTCGAACCGGAGCCGTTCACGCCGTCGTCCCGCGGGTCGGCACGGCGGTCGCGGTCCCGGGCGGGCCGGGCGGGCCTGCGGCGGACGAGCACGCTGCTGAACGCCTCGACGGTGCTGATCTTCGTGGTCGGGGCGCTGGCCGCGGCGGCGCTCACCGGGCTGATCATCTCCAGCCGCCTGCTCACCACCCGGCAGCTGTTCTTCCTGGCCCACTCGACCTTCGGCATCGTGATCGTCCACGCCTTCGGTGGCGGGCTGGGGACGCTGCTCACCACCGGGGACTCGCGGATGAAGGACCGGATCCGCAAGCTCTCGACGGCCGCGCTGGCGGTGGTCGCGTGGCTGGCCTCGGCGACCGGCACCTGGTTCGGGTACGCCGGCTACCGCGCCAAGGTGCCCCCCGGCGGCGACATCGCCATGTATCCCCGCGAGTACCTGCTGAGCAGCCAGCAGCTGGCGTTCTGGGAGACGTTCGCCATGGAGTGGAAGGTCCACATCGGTTGGACCACGCCCTTCCTGGCGACGGCGGTGGCCTTTGTCGCCCTGCGCTACCGGCGGCGACTGGTCGCCGACCGGCTGGTCCGCAAGGTCATGACCATCCTGCTGGTGCTCGCCTTCGCCGGGGCACTGGTCGCCGCCGTGCTCGGCGCGGTGGTGAACGTGACCGCACCCAACGACTTCATGCACCGGGGCTGGAGTCCCTGACGGCCGCTACGGGAGAGACGGTGATGAGCTGATGCGCGACCAAGCAAGCCGCGCTGCCGTGGCGGCACACCAAGGGCAGGCCGTTGGCGGCCACGAACGGCGACCGCCATCGGCAGCTCGGACGCCGGCTGCAACGGTCGGGAGGTGACCTCGATGCCAACCACGACAGAGACCGCCGCCTCGATCCACAAGCGGTTCGAGGCCACGGCGCTACCGCTGCACGACTCGATCTACCGGGCGAACCTGCGCATGACCGGCGACCCGGTGATGGCCCAGGACCTCACCCAGGAGACATATCTGCGGGCATTCCGCGCCTTCGACTCGTTCCAGGCCGGCACCAATTGCCGGGCATGGATGCTGCAGATCTCCCACAACGTGTTCTGCCGCGACTACCGGGGCCGCAAGCGAATCACCTACCGGAGCGCCGCCGACGACGACGTCGACGTGCTGGCCCAGTTCCGGGCCGACGTGCCCAACCCTGAGGAGGAGGCGCTGCGTCAGCTCGACCGTGAGGCGCTGCGGCGGGCGCTGGCCAAGCTGCCTGAGTCCTACCGGGTGGCGGTGACGCTGGTGGAGCTCCAGGGCCTTTCCTGCGAGGAGGCCGCGGCGGTGATGGGCACCCCGAAGGGCACCGTGCTGTCGCGGCTGTACCGGGCCCGGGTTCGCCTTCGGCGGCTGCTGCTGTCGGAGTTCGGCCGTGCCCGCACCCGCGTGCCCGTCTCCATCCAGAATTCTTGAGAGATATTGGGAATCCCATGACGCAGCCAGGAGTTCCCAGGTGGCAATGGAAATTCTCGGACCAGGGAAGGATCGCGATGCCGCGACGCCGTCTGCTCCTACCCGTCTCGGCGTTGGTCGCCGTGGCGCTGGCCGTTGCCGGCTGCACCATCCCGACCACCAAGGACGGCGGGGGATACGGCCCCTCCAACCAGAGCAGCCGCAAGGTGTCCGCCGCCGAGCAGGTGCCCGCGGTCGAGCTGCGCAGCGGCGCCAAGGTGAAGCTGAAAAGCGCCGACTCCGCGTGGGCGCCGGCCGGGTATGTGACCGCGACCGGGGCGAAGGTCGTCCTCGACGTCTCCAACGCCGACCCGACCCAGCACAATTTCAGCCTCAGCGAGCTTGGGATCTCCAAGAACATTCCCGCTGAGGGGAGCGCCCTGGTCCGTTTCACCGCTCCCGAGCCGGGCCGCTACCGGTTCTTTTGCAAATACCACCAGCAGGAGATGCAGCGCTGGCTGACGGTCACCTAGCCGTCCCGGCAACCCCCCGGCATCCCCCGCCCGATCGACGACTCCTCGACCAAGGAGGGAGCCATCGTGTCCTCGTTCCGTCCCCCACGCCGCTCCGGCTGGCGGGCTCCGTGGGTCTCCGGCGTGCTTGCGGTGCTGCTGGCGGCGGCGCTGGCCGGCGCCGGCGCCGCCGCCGGTGCCCAGGAGGCGCCGACCACCACCGCCGCCCCGACCACCACCGTCGAGGACCCGAGCGCGGACTCGACCGTCCCTGACAGCAGCGCCCCCGGCGACACCGCCCCCGATGACACCGCCCCCGACGATACGGAGCCGGACGACACCGCTGGTGACGCCGCGGCCGACCCCGCCGCCGATCCCAACGGCAACATCAACAACCTGCCCCTCAACAGCGGGATCCAGACCGGCACGGTGTTCAACCCGGTCCCCTACGGCGAGGTCCCCGGCGCGACGCCGCAGGTGCTGGTCCTGCGGCCGGGCAGCGGCCGGATCATCCCGCTCAACCGTGAGATCAGCATCCGGGCCCGCTTCTCCAACTTCCGGGCAGGGTTCTTCTCCGACCCGAAGTCCCAGTACGGCCAGGGAACCCAGCGGCTGGACGAGAACGGCTTCGTGAAGGGCCACAACCACGCCTGCTTCCAGCGGATCGCCCGCGACGGCAGCGTGCCGGCCGAGACCTGCAACTCGTTCGTGGTCATGTCGCAGGAGGGCACCACCGACATCCTGACCGGGATCGGGCCGCCGCTGACCCAGGCGGGCCGCTACCGCCTCTGCGTCGACGCCGCCGCCGAGAACCACTACCCGGCCGCGAGGGCGTTCGCCCAGCGGGGCGGACCGGTCGACTGCGTCCGCGTGCTGGCCATGGACTTCCGCCAGCTGCGCCGCGACGCAACCGCCAACCAGTAGCAGGTCGCCACCACCGACAGGAGGAGAGCCTTCCATGCTCAGGAGAATGACGATGGCGGCGGTGGTCGCTGTCGTGGCCGCCGCGATGGTCGCGCCGGCCGCCCTGGCCCAGGCCGGCGGTGACGACTACGACACCACCCAGGTCGAGTACGGCGACGACGTCTACGGCGGCACCGAAGGAGGCGGTGCCGAATCTGGCGCCAGCGGGACCACGGGCCAGTCGGGCGGCGCGTGGACCAAGTTCATCGCCCGGCTGACCGGCGACGCCGAGGTCGGCGGGGGCGACCCCAACGGCAGCGGCACGGCGTCGGTCAAGACACGCGGCACCGAGGTCTGCTACGACCTGAAGTGGAGCGGGGTCGACGTGACCATGGCCCACATCCACAAGGGAGCCGCGGGCGCCAACGGTGACGTGGTGGTCAACTTCTTCGCCTACGAGAGCCCGCTGGACGCCAGCAGCAAGAGCGGCTGCGTCACCGCCAAGGAGGCCGTGGTCAAGGGGCTGGCCGCCAACCCAGGCAACTACTACGTCAACCTGCACTCGCCCGAGTACCCCAAGGGCGCCGTCCGCGGGCAGACGGCGCTGGTCGGCGGCGCCGGCGGTGCGCTTCCCTACACCGGTGGCCCGATGTCCAAGGGCCTCATGCTGCTCGGCCTGTGCGTGATCGCCGCCGGTTCGACGCTGCTGGCCGTTGGCCAGCGGCGGCGGGTGGCCACCCACCGTCCGCGTCACTGACGACCGGACATGCAGCACCTTGGCGACCGGGTGGACGGCCGTCCGTCGAGGAGGGAGCGGATGGGCCGGAGGTCCGAAGGCGGCGTCGGCAACGACGCCAACCTGGGGACGCGGGCCACGCGCACCGGCCGCCAGGCGGGCAGGGAGGGGCAGGCTACGGGAGACCTGCCCCTCCCTCCGCCGTCCGCACTGGCCAGCGGAGTCATCGACGGGATGCTGGTCGGTGTGCTGGTCTGGGCGATCCTCACCGTGACCCTGCTG
>DATHIG010000138.1:0-2357 GCA_035490035.1 Actinomycetes bacterium | reverse complement strand
TCGAGGCGATCGCCGTTACGGGCAGCAGGACGGCCGCGATCAGCGCCAGGCGTTCCATCGCGATGTTCATCCGGGTCGTCGTGCGGGCCTGATAGAAATCGATGACGCCCTGGGCGAACTCCTTCTCGTCGTCGCTCATGCTCCGGACCCGCTCGAACCGGTTGATCAGGTCCTGGATGAGTGGTGGCGACTCGGGCGGGATCATCCGCGACAGAGCTGACATTCGCGTGTAGACCTCGCCCGACTCGGCGGCGATCGTGCGAATCGACAGGAGCTCGTGGCGGACGAGGAACATCTCCTCGAGGACGCGCACCGGATCGCCCAGATCGCCGCGGACCCTCTGTTCGAGGGCGGCGACCTCGGTGGCGAGGCGCTCGAGTTGGACCCCCTGGCGATGGGCCAGCGAGCCCACGATCGCGTAGGACAGCTCGAACGGCGACCTGGGGCGCAGCCGCCCCGCCTCGACCCGCTGCAGCACCCCTCGGGTCTGGCGCAGCGAGGCTTCCTGGGTGACCGCCGGGTTGAGCGGTCCGTGGACGCTGACCAGGTAGCGGGGGCCGATGAACTGGTCGAGCTCGACGTAGTGGACGTGGCCGCCCTTGCCGAGCTCGGGAGCGTGCAGCACCACGAACACGTGGTCACGATAGGCGCGCACCCTGGGTACGGCGTTGCGCTCGATGCAGGCCTGGATGGCGAGTGGGTGGAAGCCGAACACCTCCGACAGCACTCGGGCGGCCGGCTCGTCGCAGACGGGGATGTCCACCCAGACAAGCCCGTCGTCGCGGGCAAGCAGCGCCGCAAGCTCCTCCACCGGGTGCTGCTCGATGCCTTCATCGGACATGAAGCGAACGTCCATCCGCCCGCCACCTCCTTGGATCAGGGTTCCCTGCGCGGTCTGCGCCTGTGCCACCACACCCGGCCGAGCAACCGGGGCGGAGCACAGAGACGATTGTGGTGGGCCTACACCGGGGCGGCCAGCAGACCGCGGGTGGCGTCTGGTCCCGTTCCTCTCGGGGTGTCACCGGCCGAGCCCGCGTTGACGCTCCACCGCGACGTGCCGCTGTCCGTAACGCTGGTGAGACGGAGACCGGCCACACTGGCGCGTGTTCGTTGCTGCTTGGAGGTGGCGATGCCGCAGGTGAGCTGCGCGCGGCGGGAGCCGTTCCGGTGACCCCGGGCAGGAGACGGGGGCCGCCGCGACGGTGGGCGGCCGTGGGCGCGTGGGCGCTGTGGGGCCTGACCCTCCTCTTCCTGGCCGCGACCGTCTGGCTGGACCACTTGCTGAGCCAGGCCGGCAAGCCCGAGCTGACCTCCTTGGACGCCAGCAGCATTCCTCTGGTGGTGGCGGCGGTGAGCGCGGCCACGGTCGGGGCGGTGCTGGCCGCCCGCCGGCCCCGCCACCCGGTGGGCTGGCTGCTGCTCGGCCTGGGGCTGTCGCTGCTCGCTCATCACCTCACCTACGGCTACACCCGCTACGGGCTGGTGGCGCGGCCGGGGGCGCTGCCGGCGGCAAGCTACCTGGCCGGGTTCAACAACGGCATCGTCCTGAGCTGGCTGTCCTGCGCCGGCTTTGTCCTGCTGCTCACCCCGACCGGGAAGCTGCCCTCGCCCCGCTGGCGCTGGTGGGCCAGGGTCGCGGCGGCCGCGCCCGTGGTCTGGCTGGTGGGGTCGGCCGTCCATCCGGCACCGCTGTACCCGGAGTACCCGGACATCGGGAACCCTCTTGCCGTCCCGGCCCTGCCTGGTGGGCTGCTGGATGTTGTGATGCCGGCCGCCGGTGTCGTCGTCCTGGCCGCGCTGATGGTCGGGGCCGTGTCGCTGGTCGGACGCTTCCGCCGCGCCCGCGGGACCGAGCGCCAGCAGCTGCGCTGGCTTGCGTGGGGGGCGACGCTGGCCGCGGTGGCGTTGCTGGCCGCCATGGCCGCCCTGACGCTGGAAGAGGACTTCACCCTGTTGAACGTGGCACTGGGTGTCTGCGCGGCGCTGCTGCCGCTGGCCACCGGGGCGTCGATCCTGCGCTACCGGCTGTATGACCTGGACCGGATCATCAGCCGCACGCTGGCCTACGGGCTCCTCACGGTGCTGCTGGGCGGTGGCTACGCCGGGGTGGTGCTGGGGCTCGGCCAGCTCCTGGGCCAGGACTCCAGCCTGGTGGTGGCCGGGGCGACCCTGGCCGTGGCCGCGGTGTTCCAACCGGCTCGCCGCCGCGTCCAGCAGGTGGTCGACCGGCGCTTCAACCGGCGTCGCTACGACGCCGCCCAGACGATCGCGGGGTTCAGGGTCCGGCTGCGCGACGAGATCGACCTGGACACCATGACTGCCGAGCTGCTGGCGGTGGTCGACCAGACGATGCAGCC
>DATHIG010000137.1:0-2510 GCA_035490035.1 Actinomycetes bacterium | reverse complement strand
TGCTCCGCGACTACCTGCTGGTCACCCGCAACATCGACCCGGTCGCGCTGGAACGCGGGCGGATGGCCACCGTGCAGCAGGGCTGGATGCCCAACAAGACGGCGTTGGGTCTGATGGCCTATGCGGCGTTCCAGGAACTGGCCACCCGGATCTCCCATCGCAATACCGGCCGCTATTCCGATGACCCGGTGGCCGACAAGATCATGCTGCGGGTGGCCGCCGACGAGAACCTGCACATGATGTTCTACCGCGACATCGTGGCCGCCGCCCTCCAGGTCGACCCCTCGGCGGCCGTCGAGGCGATCGCCGGGGAGGTCATCGCCTTCGACATGCCCGGGGTCGGCATCCAAGGCTTCACCCGCAAGGCGCTGCAGATGGCCCGGGCGGGCATCTATGACCTGCGTATCCACCACGACGAGATCCTGTGGCCGCTGCTGCGCCACTGGAACCTGTTCCAGCTCGAAGGCCTGCAGCCGCAGGCCGACCAGGCCCGGGACCGGCTCGCGGCGCATCTGGCCAGGACCGACCGGCTGGCAAGCCGGTTCGAGGCCAAGCGGATGCGGGCCGCCGAGGCCGAACAGTACGCGTCATGACCTGCTGACCACGGAGTCCGGATGCTCGACTCTTGCTGGGCTGGCGCGGGTCAGGGTCGCTGGGTCCGGGCTAGGGGAGCGGGTCGGGACGTGCTGGACGCTGACGCTCCTCAGCAGCCGAAGCGTCCTCGCCGGGCAGTACGGTCGGCTCGGCTGGCATCGGGGCCAGATCCGCAGGCGGCACCACAGTCGGTGAGGCCGGTGGCACCGTAGGCGTTTCCGGCACTAGGGTGCTCGGCTGCCCACGGCCGCTGCCGGCCTTGGCCCCCAGCACATACCCGGCGGCCCCGCCGACAGCCATGCCGAGGGTTCCTCCCCGTCGCTTCCTCCGGCGACCAGGCCGAACCCGCCGGGCACCCTGGCTGATCACCTTCTGGGTCGCCTGGACGCCGGCCCGCACCCGCCGGCCACCCTGCACGGTAACCGTTACCGGCAACAGGACCGTGCCGGCGACCAGCCGGCCCATCGCCCTGGCCAACGCGGTGGTCTGCTGAGCGGCGCCGGTCACCGCCTGGTCCAGGGCCTTGGTCCGGCGCCGCCGACGCCGCCGACGGCTGACCGTTACCGGAACGGCACCAAGCCGGCCGACTGCCGTGCTCACCTGCCGACCGATCCTCTCCCGCCGCCAGATCCCAACCGCCAGGGCAACCGCGGCGGCGCCAGCAGCGAACCGTGGGTCGGTGACTCGCAACTGCCTGGTCGCTACCAAGCCATCGTTCGTCGCAGACGCCTCGGAGACTGGCTCATCGACGCGACCGGGTGCTGGCGCAACAGCAGCGGAGGCGGGGATCGGCGCCGGTTCGGGGGCCGCCGCAGCCTCAGGCAGGGCACCGCCGCCGGCTGGGAGCGGCTCTCCGGCGGCCGTCGTTGGCTCCACAGCAGGCACCTGGGGCTTCCCGGCAGCCACATCGGGTGTGCTGGTGGACACCGGCTCCTGCGCCGGCTGGGGTCCGCCAGCCGCCAGAGCCGGTTCGGCGGGCTCGGGTTCGCCGGCGGGGAGGCCGCTTGGCGAGTCGGCCCGGGAGTAGGGGACCCCATAGTGGCGGTACAGCTCTCCCTCCTGGGCCTCGGACAGCTCCCGCTCGGCCGGCACCGACGGCGCCCCCTCGACCAAAGTCTTGGCGAAGAGGACGCGGACGGTGTCGCCTTCCTCGCCAGCGCTGACCAGGGGAACGAAGGTTGGGCCAGGGTCGGTGGCGCCGGCCTCGAGCAGCGCCCACTCTGGCCGGTTGGTGACCTTGTCCAGGTAAATGATCTCGATGCGGCCGAGCGGCTCGCCGTTGTGGTCGACAAGCGTGCGGCCGCGCCAGCGGTGGGTGGCCTCTGGTTCAGGAAGCGTCATGGGTATCTCCAACTCAGAGCAAGTGGGGCCGTGCTGAATGGGGTTGGCCCGCGACCGGACGCCGTGGGTAGGCGTTTCCTACCGAAGCTGGCTGACCATCCGGCCATCCCGTAAACCAGTCATCAGCGCCAAGGATCGCTCCAGGTACGCCCAAGGCGCGGGTGCGCCGGATTGCGCGGCCGTGTGCCCGGGGGCGTGGCGGCAGCCGAAGACGCGAACCCGGCGCTGCGGCGCGGCCATCGGCTAACCATGATGCTGGTCGGGTTGCGGCGGTTGCTCTCTCCAAGTGACGGTGGTAACCGGCCGCTGCCTGAGCCGGTCGGCCAGCGGCCCGCGACCAACGCGCTGCACGAAGTCGGCGCCCTGGCGCAGCCGCCGGCTGGTCGGGGAGGTCTTGTCACCCGCCTCGGCGCGGCGGGCAGCCTGCTCCAACGCCCAGCCGGCGATCGGCGCCGCCACCGTGACCAGCGCCAGCTGACGCGCTCGCCGCTTGGTTCTCGTCCGCATCTCCTGCCTCCAATCGTCGCCAACAACGGGATGGGATGGTGGGTGGACTTGGGTTATCGCAGCAGCAG
>DATHIG010000136.1:0-6091 GCA_035490035.1 Actinomycetes bacterium | reverse complement strand
GGTGGCGGGGGGCCAGGGTGGTCATGCAAGGCTCCTAGTCGAAGGCTGCCGCTCCGGCCTTGGTTGGCCGGTGGCTGGTGTCTCCGATGGGTCGGGTGGTTGGGTGGCCTGGCCGGTGAGGCTGAGGAAGACGTCGTCCAGGGTGGACCGGCGCACCGTGAGGTCGGACAAGCCAAGGCCGGCGGCATCCAGCCGCCGCACGACCTCGGGCAGGACGGCCACACCGTCGGCGATGGGGACGGTCACCTCGCCGGCCTGGGTGTCCAGCTGCGGGGGGCCGCTGCCGAGGTCGGCCACCAGCTCGGCGGCGCGGCGGGCGGTGTCGGGGGTGGCCAGGCGGAGCTGGAGGCGGTCGCCGCCGACCTGTGCCTTGAGCTGCTCGGGGGTGCCGTTGGCGATGACGCGACCGCGGTCGATGACCACGATCTGGTCGGCGAGCTGGTCGGCTTCCTCCAGGTATTGGGTGGTGAGCAGCACGGCGGTGCCGTTGTCGACAAGCCCACGGATGGTCTGCCAGAGCTGGTGGCGGCCGCGCGGGTCAAGGCCGCTGCTGGGCTCGTCCAGGAACAGCACCTGGGGATGGCCGACCAGGCTGACGGCCAGGTCCAGGCGGCGACGCATGCCGCCCGACCAGGTGCGCACCGGGCGCTCGGCTGCCTCGGCCAGCTCGAACCGCTGCAGCAGCTCGACGGCCCGGCGATGGGCCTCGGACCGGTGCAGGTGGTGCAGGCGGCCGGCCATGACCAGGTTCTCCTGGCCGGTGAGGTATTCGTCGACCGCGGCGGACTGGCCGGCCAGGCCGATCACCTGCCGTACCGCGGCGGGCTGGCGGACCACGTCCAGGCCCGCCACCCGGGCGTGCCCGCTGTCGGGGCGCAGCAGGGTAGTCAGGAGGCGCACGGCCGTGGTCTTGCCGGCCCCGTTGGGGCCGAGCAGCCCCAGGACACTGCCGGCTGAGACGGTCAGGTTCAGGTCCTGGAGGGCGTGGACATCGCCGAACCGCTTGGACAGTCCCTCTGCTTGGATTGCGGGTTGGTCACCCATCCGCAGCCTCCGAAGGGTAGGCCCACTATAGCTAGTGACGCTATCTATAGAGGAGGTAGCGTGAAGCGAGCCGGAAGGGTAGTGTTACTACCTATGAGGGCGGAGGTGCTCAAGGGTCACCTGGACGGGTTGCTGCTGGCCACCCTGACCGACGGCCCACGCCACGGCTATGCGATCAAGGAAGCGCTGCGCCTCGGCAGCGGCGGCCGGTTCGACCTGCCCACCGGCACCGTGTATCCGGCGCTGCACCGGCTGGAGCGCGCCGGACTAATCCGCGGTAGCTGGTCGACGGTCAACGGCCGCCGACGGCGCAGCTATGAGCTCACCGCCGCCGGACGTCGCACGCTCAGCGACGAACGAACCTCCTGGCAGGAGTTCTCCGCCGCCGTCACCGCCCTGCTCGGGAACAGCCCATGGCCGGCAGCAACCTGAGCGACTCGACCAACCGCGACGCGGTCGCCGACTACCTGGCCGCAGTCGCCGCCCAGCTCACCGGGCCACCATCCGCCCGGGCCGCGGTCACCGATGAGCTACGCGACGGGCTCATGGAAGCTCTCGAGACCCACCACGCGCGGGGATGCTCACCCCAGGAGGCGACCGTGGCCGCGATCGCCGAGTTCGGCGACCCGGACACAGTCGCCGCCGCGTTCGGGCCGGAGCTCGGCGCGGTGCAGGCGCGTCGGGTGGCAGTCGGCCTGCTGGTCACCGGGCCGCTGGTCGGGCTGGCCTGGATCGCCGCCGTCGCGGTCAACGCGCTGCCGCCATGGCGCCACCAGCTGACCGGCCCGTGGCTGGCGCTCCCCCTGGTCGGCCTGGCCTTGGCGGTCGCCGGTCCAACGCTGGGCCTGACCGTCGCCGCCACCGGCCGGCTGGGCCGCCGGCTCGGCCGAGTCGTTGACCGGGCGACCCTCCCTCCGACCGCCGCGGCAGTCGCGGCCCTGGCCGCCGTCCTCGCCGACCTGACCCTGCTCGGCATCATCACCGGCCAGGCGCTCACCAGCCCCGGGTCGTATGTGTGGGCGCCGGTCATCGTGGCCGTCGGCGCCAGCCTCACCCGGATCACCCTGGCTGGGCGGGCGGCCCGCCGCTGCCTTGCCACCCGAGCCACCCTCACGTGACAGCGGCCTACGGCGACCCGCTCGACGTACTGATCGTCGGCGCCGGGCCGACCGGCCTTACCCTGGCCGCTCAGCTGAAGGCGTTCGGGGCGACCGTCCGCATCGTCGACCGGCAGCTGGACCGCGTGCACGAATCGCGCGCGTTGGCCGTCCAGCCACGCACCATGGAGGTCCTGCGAGGGCTGGGGGTTGCCCAGGAGCTGATCGAGCGGGGCAACGACGCGGTCTGGGTCCAGCTCCACGCCAGCGACCGCAGCGTCCGCATCCGGCTGTTCGGGCTCGGCCTGGACGACACCGCCTACCCGTTCCTGCTGTTTGTCTCCCAGGCCGAGACCGAACAGGTGCTCAACGACCATCTGGCCACCCGCGGCGTCCCGGTCGAGCGGGGCGTGGAGCTGGTCGGCTTCCACGCCGACCCCGACGCCGTCGCCTGCGCCCTGGGCCACCGAGACGGTCGGATCGAGCAGGTGTGCGCCCGCTACCTAGTAGCTCGTCAGTCGTGACTTGTGAGATGTGAGGTTCGGTCTCATGCTGGTGCGGTCGAGGGATACCCGCCGCCGCAGGAGGCCGAGGTGCGCAAGCGACACATCGTGGTCCTATCGGAGGAGGAGCGCGCCCGGCTGCACACCATGATCGGGCGGGGCGTCGCCCCGGCCAGCGCGCTGACCCATGCCCGCATCCTGTTGAAGGCCAACCAGGGCGAGGCCGGCCCTTCATGGACCGATGCCGCGATCGCCGTGGCGGTGGAGGTCAACCCCGCCACCGTGGCCCGGGTCCGCATGAAGTACGTCGCGGCGGGCCTGGACGCTGCGGTGTACCGCAAGCCGCCCGCGCGCGAGTACCGCCGCAGGCTGGAGGGGGAGCAGGAGGCCCGGCTGGTCGCGCTGACCTGCAGCGCCCCGCCGGAGGGGCGCAAGCGCTGGACGTTGCGGCTGCTGGCCGATCGGCTGGTGGAGCTGGAGGTGGTCGAGTCGGTGTCGTATGAGACGGTCCGCCAAGCCTTGAAGCAAACCGGCTCAAGCCGTGGCTGACCCAGCGCTGGTGCATCCCACCCGAGCACGACGCCGAGTTCTGCTGGCGCATGGAGGACGTGCTGGCGGTCTACACCCGGCCGTATGACCCGCGCCGCCCGCAGGTGTGCCTGGACGAGACCAGCCGCCAGCTGCTCGGCGAGGTCAACCCGCCCCGCCCGATGGTTTCTGGGCGGCCGGCGCGCCAGGACTACGAGTACCAGCGGCAGGGCGTCTGCAACGTCTTCCTGGTGTGTGAGCCGCTGCGCGGCTGGCGCCACGTCACGGTCAGCGCGCGGCGCACCCGGATCGACTGGGCGCACTGCATCAAGGACCTGGTCGAGGTCCACTACCCCGACGCCGAGGTGATCGTGCTGGTGCAGGACAACCTCAACACCCACACACCCGCGTCGCTGTATGAGGCGTTCCCGCCGGCCGAGGCCAAGCGGCTGGCCGATCGGCTGGAGTTGCACTACACGCCCAAGCATGGCAGCTGGCTGAACATGGCCGAGATCGAGTTGAGCGTGCTGTCGGAGCAGTGCCTGGACCGGCGGCTGGCCGACCGGGCGAGCTTGGAGCGGGAGGTCGCGGCGTGGGAGGCGGCGCGCAACGCTGCCGGTCGGGGGGTCGACTGGCGCTTTACGAGCGAGGATGCCCGCATCAAGCTCAAGCACCTTTACCCTGCAATTCAGAGCTGACAAGCTACTAGGCCTGTTTTCCGCAGGTTGTGGGATGGCGCCGAGCCGTGAAGGGTGCTGGGCGAATGCCTGTTGGCCTGGAAGCCTTGTGGCACAAGGGTCTTATCGAGTGGTGGGTGTGATGCCGTCGCTGTGTCGGGTGACGCCGATCCCGTCATGTAGGGCCAACTAGGTGAACATACGTGCTTGTAACTGACCCGAGGCTGTCGTAGTGTCGGGCCAACATGTACGTCAAGCGCTACGTCGTCCGCCGCGGCGCCACCCAGTACGTCTACCTGCGGCTGGTCGAAGCCTACCGGGACCAGCACGGCCAGGTCCGCCACCGGGTCCTCCACACGCTGGGCCGTGAGGACCAGCTCAAACAGTCGGGCCAACTCGACCAGCTCGCCGCGGCGCTGCACCGCCTGGACCCGCCGATGGCCGGGACCCGCCGGGATGTCGGCCCGCTGCTGCTGGTCGCCTGCTACCTGAACCGGCTCGGCCTCGCCAGCATCGTCGACCAGCAGCTGCCACAGCGCGGCCGCGCGCAGCTCACCCACGGCGAGGTCGTGGCCGCGCTGGTCGCCAACCGGCTCGCCGCGCCCTCCCCGCTGTACGACATCGCCGGCTGGGCCAGCTCGGCGGCCATGACCGAGGTCTTCAAGATCCCAGGGGCGCTGCTCAACGACGATCGGCTCGGCCGCACGCTGGACGCGCTCGCGCCTGTCACCGAGCAGATCCGCGGGACGCTCATGCTGGCGGCGATCCAGCGGTTCGGGGTGGACGCTGCCCGGCTGCATCTGGACCTGACCACGTTGCGGGTCGCTGGCGCCTACGAGGGCTCGGCGCTGGTCCGCAAGGGCTGGGGGCCCGACCGGCGGGTCGCCCGTCAGGTCCGCCTGCTGCAGGCCACCAACCCGGCGGGGATCCCGTTGTATGTGCGCCCGGACCCCGGCGATACCGCCGAGCTGGTCTGCATCGGCGCGGCGCTGGAACGGCTGGCCCAGCTGCTGCCCCCCGGCCTGCTGGTGTGTGCCGACTCGGCGCTTGGGCACGTCAAGAACCTGTGCGCGGCCGACCGGGCAGGCCTGCGGTTCGTGGTCCCCTTGCGGGACGCCAGCGGGTTCGCCGAGCGGTTCCTTGTCGAGGTCGGCCATGCCGGCCTGCACCGGCTCGACTACGTCGCCGACCGCCAGCGGCACCTGCCCACCTCCCAACAGACCCGCTACCGGGGCGTGCTGCGCCCCTTTGCGGTCACCGACCCCGACACCGGCCAGCCCACCACGTTCCGGGTCGCCTACATCTGGTCCAGCGAGGAGGCCAACAGCGTCGCCGACGGCCGCGAACGCGCGCTGGTCAAGGCCGAGCAGGCGCTCGGCAAGGTCCAGCGCGGCCTGGGTGGCCGCTACTACAAGACCCGCACCCAGGTCGACGCCAAGGTCGCGCAGCTCCTCGGCCCGGCCGTGCGCGGCCTGCTGCAGGTCACCACCGGCACCCGCGCCGGCAAGCCCACCCTGGGTGTTGCCCGCGACCAGGCCGCCATCACCGCTGCCGCACGAACCGACGGGGTCTACGCCCTGGCCACCAACCTGCCCGGCCGGCTGTCGGCCACCCAGGTGCTGCGCATCTACAAGGACCAGCCCCTGGTCGAGCTGCGCCACCGCGACGCCAAGCAGACCCTGCGGGTCCGGCCGATCTTCCTCCACAACGACCAGCGCATCACCGCCCTGGTCAGCATCGTCGGCCTCGCCCTGGTCATCTTCGGGCTGATCCAGGCCGACCTTCGCCACGCCCTCGGCCCCGACCAACAGCTCGACGGGCTACTGCCCGAAGGTCGCGCCGCCCGCCCGACCGGCCGCAACATCCTGGCCGCCTTCCAAGGCCTGGGCCTGACCTACACCCCCGACGGGATCGTGCTCGACCGCCTCACCAGCACCCAACGCCGCATCCTCCAGCTCCTCAAGATCCCTCTCCCCTGGCCAGAGCAAGCCACCTAGCCCCACCAACCGCGGAAAACGGGACTAGGTGATCGCCGTCCCAAGAGCGGCCCCCGGGAGTGCCTGTGCCATGGTCTCCGCCCTGGTCGGAGCATAGTGTTGCAGTATGGACACGCGGACCACCGATGGGCGGTTGGCGGCCTGGGTCTTCGACCTGCCGGTGGTGGAGTTGCGGGCCGGGTACCGGGCCGCGGTCTATTTCGACCGTTCCCGGCGGATCCTGGCCGCCGAGGGCGACGACACCG
>DATHIG010000135.1:0-4493 GCA_035490035.1 Actinomycetes bacterium | reverse complement strand
CGCCGATGCTCCACCTTCCGGCGCGGACCTGATCCGCCGATGCTCGACCTCCCGGCGCGGGACTGACCGCCGACGGATTCCGCTTCCGCCGCCAGATTGTTGATGGGTCGCGTTGCTTGCAAAAGTTAATCATCATGCCTACTCTAGATAGCGTCAGGAGGAGGAAGCGGTGCCAGCGGGAATGGATCAACTTGGCGACGTCGGTCGCTACATCCGCGAGCAGCGGCGCCAGGCTGAGCTGTCACTGCGCAAGCTGGCCAGTCAGGCCGGGGTGTCGAACCCCTATCTGTCGCAGATCGAGCGGGGGCTGCGCCAACCGTCGGCCAGGATCCTCAAGGACATCGCCAAGGCCCTGCGGATCAGCGCCGAGACGCTGTACGTGCGGGCCGGGATCCTCGACGACGACGCCGAGGCCGCCGACCTGGAGGTCGCCATCCTCCGGGATCCCCACCTGACCGAGCGGCGCAAGCAGATTCTGATCGACGTCTACCGCTCGTTCCGGGCCGAGGCCGCAGCGCAACCCCCGGCCGAGGAAGCAACCACGAGGAAGGAGCATCCCTAGATGCCAACGCCCAGCACCAAGGACGCCAAGCAGGCGCTGTACGCCGTCGCCGGTGTCGCCGATCTGGCTGTCTCGACCATCCGGCACCTGCCGCGGGAGGCGGGCCGGATCCGGTCCCGCATTCCAGGCGAGGCCGCCAAGACCTACGGGCAGCTGGTCCGCCGGGGCGAGACCCTGGTCACCGGCGTCCGCCGTTCGCCGACGACCCGCCAGGCCACCGAGGCCACCCGCGACGCCGTCTCCCGGACCAAGGCGGCCAACACCCGGGTCCGCCGCAGCACCAAGACCACCCGTTCGTCGGTGAAGTCGGCCGGCACCACCGCACGCCGCGCCGCAGCATCCGACACCAAGGCAGTCAAGGCGGCGGCCACCAAGGTCGGCGAGAAGTAACCGGCAAACGTCGGTAGCATGGCAGCACCCGCGGGTGCTTCGCGTCTCACGTCGCGGGGCGGCAGCGACCCAGGGAGCCCCGGTTGGAGACGTTCGAGCAGCCGGTTCGCCGGGTCGCGGTCCTTTCGGTGCACTCGTCGCCGCTCGCCCCGCCAGGGGTCGGAGACTCCGGGGGCATGAACGTCACCGTCCGCGCCCTCGCCGGCGAGCTGGCCAAGGTCGGGATCGAGTCCGACCTGTACACCAGGGCCACCTCCCCCGATGACCCGCCGGTGGTCGAGGTCGAGCCGGGTGTCAGGGTGCTGCACCTGCCCGCGGGGCCGCTGGAGCCGATCCCCAAGCAGCTCCTTCCCCGCTACCTGTGCGCGTTCCTGTGCTCGCTGCTGCGGGCCGGTGAGCGGTACGGCCCCTACGACATCCTGCACAGCCACTACTGGGTGTCCGGCTGGGTGGCCAGGCTGGCCAGGGAGCGCTGGGACATCCCGGTAGTGCACTCGTTCCACACCCTCGGCCGGGTCAAGAACCTCAGCCTGGCCAACGGTGACGAGCCCGAGCCGCCGACCCGGCTGGCCGGCGAGGAGCGGGTGGTGGCCGCCGCCGACTGCCTGCTCGCCCCGTCCCCGGCCGAGGCCCGGCAGCTGGTCGAGCTGTACGGCGCCTCCCCGGCCAAGGTCCGCATCGTCCCCCACGGCGTCGACCAGACCCTCTTCCACCGGGGCGACCGTGAGGCGGCCCGGGCCGCCCTGGGGACCGCCCGCCGCCACGTGCTCGCCTTCGTCGGCCGGCTGCAGCCGCTCAAGGCGCCGGACGTCGCCGTCCTCACCCTTGCCGCCCTGCGCGCGCAGCGGCCCGACCTCGACGTCGAGCTACTGGTCGTCGGGGGTGCCTCCGGCAACGGCGACGGCGAACCGGCCCGGCTGGCCCGGCTGGCCGCCGAGGCCGGGGTCGCCGACCGGGTCCGCTTCCTCGCCCCCCGGCCCCACGACCGCCTCGCCACCATCTACCGGGCGGCCGACCTGGTGCTGATGCCATCCTGGTCGGAGTCGTTCGGGCTGGTTGCCCTCGAGGCCCAGGCCTGCGGGACCCCGGTGGTGGCGGCCGGGGTCGGGGGCCTGCTGCACGCGGTCGGCGACGGCACCACCGGGATCCTGCAGGCCGACCACCAGCCGGCGGCATGGGCCGATTCGGTCGCCCGGCTGCTGTCCAGCCCGCGCCGCCTGGCCGCCATGAGCAACGCCGCCGCCCGCTTCGCCGGCGGCCACGGCTGGGACCAGAGCGCCGCCCGCCTCCTCGAGATCTACGGGGACCTGGTTCGGGTCCGCGAGGTTGTCCTGGAGCAGACCAGCTAGGACGTGGCCCGCAGCTTGACCTCCCGTGGTCCGCGATCCATGTCGGGGGAGCTCCGGCTCCACCCCACCGCCATGCGGGCGCGCCTGTGCCACGACCCGGGTGATCCCTGATGCTCGCGATCCGGCGGGCGCTGGCCTTCGGGGCGCATCCCGATGACGTCGAGCTGCAGGCCGGGGGGACCCTGGCCGCCTGGGCGGCGCAGGGGGTGCGGGTGGAGCTGGCCTGCTTCACCGCCGGGGAGAAGGGCAGCCCCGATCCCGCGGCCGACCCGGTCGAGCTGGCCCAGGTGCGCCGGGCCGAGTCCGAGGTGGCCGCGCTGGCGCTGGGTGCGGCGGTCCCGGTCCATTTCCTTGGCGCGGTCGACGGCGAGCTCGAGGTCACCATGGCCATGCGCCTGGCCGTTGCCCGGCTGGTGCGAACCGTCCGGCCGGAGGTCGTCCTCGGCCACGACCCCTGGCGGCGCTGGCTGCTGCACCCCGACCACCGCGCCGCCGGCCTGCTCACCGTCGACGGCGTGGTCGCCGCCCGCGACCCCCTTTATGCCCCCGAGCTCGCCGCCGAGGGCTTGGAGGCCCACCGGCCCCACACCGTCCTGCTGTTCGGCACCGACAACCCCGACGAGCTGGTCGACGTGACCACGACCATAGACGCCAAGCTGGCCGCCCTCCGCGGCCATGCCAGCCAGTTCGGCGACCATGCCGACCTCGACCGCCGCATCCGCACCTGGAACGCCGCCATCGGCGCCGACGCCGCCCTGCAGTACGCCGAGGCCTTCCACATCCTGGACACGCGCGGTCGCTGAGGCCGGCTAGCCCGGGCGGGTGCGGCGGTTGCGACGGCCAGACTCCGGGGTGCGGGGTTCCCAGCGGAACTTGCGGATGGCGACCAGGAGGCCGGCGGCGCCCCAGACGGCGACGACGGCGAGATGGCCCCAGCGGAACCCGGCACCGGACACGAAGGGGTTGAAGGTGGCCTCCAAGGCGAGGGCGAAATGTTTCACGGGGAACACCGAGCCGATCACCCGGAGCCAGGTGGGTGCGTTGTCGAGGGGGAAGAACAGGTCGGAGACGAAGGCAATGGGCAGAACGGTGAAGTTGGCGACCACCGGGGCGGCCTCGCCGTTGGGGATGAGGGCGGCAACGGCCATGCCGAGGGCGCAGAAGCAGCCCGCGCCCAGGAGCAGGGTCACGACCGCCGCCGGCAGCATCCGCCAGACCATCTCGACGTCGAACAGGACCACCCCGACACCGACCATGATCACGGCGCTGACCACCGAGAACCACACCGAGGACAGGATCCGGGCGGCCACGTACACCGACGCCGGCAATGGCGTGCCCCTGACCCGCTTGAGGATGCCCATGTCGCGATTCATCGCCACCCCCGTGGCCAGGCCGGTATAGCAGGTGGAGACGACCGCGAACGCCAGCAGCCCCGGGGTGAGGAACTGGGCGTAGGGGATGCCGCCCCGCGCGGCGAGGCGCTGACCGGAGTTCAGCGAGCCGAGCAGGAGCAGGAACATGACCGGGAAGGCGAGCGAGAAGAAGGCCGAGAACGGGTTGCGCAGGAACAGCTTGTTCTGATGACGGACCTGCCGCAGGAGCAGCGGCCCGGTTGCCGGGCGGCTGCCGGGGCGCGCCTGCACGCTCACCGGTCGCCTCCGGTCAGGCGCAGGTAGACGTCTTCGAGGGACGGGCGGGTGACGGCCAGGGCCTCCAGCTCGTCGCCCCTTGAGAGGGCCCAGCCGGTCAGGGTGTGCAGGGCGCCGGTCGGGGACCCGGTGCGCAGGACAACCCGGCCATCCTGGAGCCGCGGCCGGGCCGGCCCGAGCGCCGGCAGATCGTCGAGGCCGCTGCCGTCAGGGAGCCGAAAGCTGATCTCGGCCTCGGCGACGTCGCGGCCACCCAGCGAGGCCGGGCTGCCCGCGGCCACGATCCGCCCGTCGGTCATGATGGCGACCCGGTCGGCCAGGCTCTGGGCCTCGTCCATGTAGTGGGTGGTCAGCAGGATGGTCTTGCCGAGCGCCCGCAGGCTGTCGACCAGCTCCCAGGCGTGCCGCCTGGCCGACGGATCGAAGCCGGTGGTTGGCTCGTCGAGGAAGATCAGGTCGGGGTCGCCGACGATGCCGAGGGCGAGGTCGAGGCGGCGCTGCTGGCCACCGGAGAGGGTCCGGGAGCGGGCGTGGCGCTTGGAG
>DATHIG010000134.1:0-5680 GCA_035490035.1 Actinomycetes bacterium | reverse complement strand
CGGCCCTGGCTCGCGCCAGGGCCTGCTTGGCCAGGTCGTCGCCGGCCAGTCTGGACAGCACCACCGCCGCCGAAACCTCCCCGGGGACCCGGATCACCGGCAGCTCGGCTCCACCGGCGGCCCCCGCCGCCTCCTGTGCCTGGTCACCGCCGCCGCTGCCGCCACCGGCGGTGTTGAGGTCGCTGCCGCCCTGGTCGAGCAGGGGGACGACCAGGGCGGCAAGGAGCAGGGCGGCGGCCGCGCCCCAGGCGACCGGCCGGCGGTACCAGGGCGTCGGGCGCTGGGGGAGGACCTGGGTTGCCTCATCGGCGACCGCTGCGGCCAGGCGGTCGTGCAGACCCGGCGGGAGCTCCGGCTCCTCGAGCAGGATCAGCCCTCGCCTGGCGTCCTCGACCGATGCGACCAACTCGGCGCACGACGGGCAGCCGGCCAGGTGGGCCTCGACGTCGCTCCGCTGGCGGCGGTCGCCGTCGCCCGCCTGGAAGGCGGCGAGCTGCTCGTGGTCGGGATGGTCGGGCACGCTGGCGCTACTCCTGGTTCGGGCGGTCTGGTTCTGTAGGTTCGGACGCTCGCGATCCGCCCTCGGTTCCCGCCGCGCCGACCACCCGCAGCGGCGGATGGCCCGCGGCCGTGCCCGGAGCGGCGCCCGGGCCCCCCTGGGCGCGCTCCCGGGTCGGGGGGTCGCCGAGGCGTTCGGCGAGGGCGACGCGGCCCCGGAACACCCGGCTCTTCACGGTGCCGACCGGGACCTCGAGGATCTGGGCGGCATCGGCGTAGGGCACCCGGTACAGGTCGCACAGGACCACCGCGACCCGGAACTCCTCGGGGATCCGGGTGAGGGCGGTCTGGACGGCGACCGCGCTCGCGACCACCTCCCCGAGCTCGCTGCCGGGGGCGACGGCCATCCCGGCATCGTCGGGGCCGAGCTGCGTCACCCTGGCCCGACCCCGGCGCCGGGCCTGGTCGGTGGCGGCGTTCACGGCGATCCGGTACAGCCAGGTCGAGAAGGCGGCCGCCTGGCGGAAGCTCGAGGCCCTGCGCAGCGCGGAAAGGAACGCCTCCTGGGCGGCGTCCTCGGCGTCCTCCCGGTTGCCGAGGATCCGCAGGCAGAGGCCGTAGATGCGTCGCTCGTGCCGCCCGACCAGCTCGCCGAAGGCCCGGGGGTCGCCTCGCAGGTGGGCGGCGAGCAGCGACTCGTCGCTTCGTTCGCTCACGACCTCAGGGTCACGTCCGCGACCCCGCCGCGGTACTTGCCGTCGTCGTCCTGCGGCAGGCTGGTGAACCAGACCAGCAGGTAGCGGTAGCTGCCGTCGAGGTCGAAGCTCGCCCGGGTGCCGGGGACGCTCTTCGGTTCCTCCAGCTTGGTCCAGCCGGGGAGCGTCGCCTGGCGGGCGTCGGAGCCGTAGATCGACAGGGTCGTGCCGCCGGAAGGCGCGAGGGCCAGAGTCAGCTCGCTGAGCTCCTGGGGGCGGCCAAGGTCGAGCACCAGGCCAACGCCCTCCTTGTAGCCGCCCTCCCCGAAGTTCTGCTGGTAGCCCTCGGTCCGCCAGGCGCTGGACCGGTCGCTGTCGATGGCCAGGCCGGTGAACCTCTGGTTCTCCTGCTTGTCGGCGTCATCGGTGAAGGGATCAAAGGAGGTCGCGTCGACCACCTTGACGCGGGGCGCGGCGACGCTGGTCCCCGGCGTCCTGCCCGTCCCCGGTGGGTTGTCGTCCCCGAACAGGTTGCCGAGGTCGTCCGCGGCCAGGGTGAGGCCGACCGCGACCAGGACGGCCGCCACCGCCACCAGGGCGAGGGTCCAGCCAAGCAGGCGGCCCTCATGGCGGAGGAACCCGCGGGAGGGGACGACCTCCGGATCGGTCTGCGCCGGAGGCGCCTCGATCAGCTCGCCCACCGGGTCGCCGTCCGCCCCCGCGGCCGAACGGGACAGGGCCGAGGCCATCGCCTGGACGGTCTGGAAGCGGTCGGCGGGGTCGGCGGCCATCGCCTGGCGGACGATCGTGTCCAGGTGGCGGGGCACGCCGGCCCGCAGCGCCCGTGGCGAGATGGTGCTGGCCGGGTCGGCACCGGGCGGGCGCCCGGTGAGCATCTCGTACAGGCAGGCGCCGAGCCCGTAGACGTCGGCCCGGCCGTCGGCGACGTCGCCCCTGGCCACCTCGGGAGCCAGGTAGCCGTCGATGCCGAGGACCTCGCCGGTGCGGCCGGGGTCCTCGTCGGTGGCCGCCCTGGCGATCGAGAAGTCGGCCACCTTCACGGTGCCGTCGTCGGCGAGCAGGATGTTGCCCGGCTTGAGGCTGCCGTGGCAGACCCCGGACTGGTGGGCGTAGTCGAGGGCGACGGAGACCTCGCTGGCCAGCCGGGCGGCCCTCGACGGCGGCAGGGGGCCGTGGCGGCCGAGCGCCTCGCGCAGGGTCGGCCCGTTGACCAGCTCCATGACGATGTAGGCGACGCCGCCCTGCTCGCCGGTGTCGTACAGGGCGACGATGTTGGGGTGGGTCAGCCGCGCCGCGTTGACCGCCTCCTCGTGGAAGCGGTCGCGGAAGGCCTCGTCGGCGGCCAGCTCGGGGTGCAGAACCTTGACGATGACGTCCCGGCCGAGGACACGATCGTGCCCGCGCCAGACGCTCGTCATGCCGCCCGATGCGACCTGCTCGCTGAGCTCGTAGCGCTCGGCGAGCAGGCGGGGCAGACCGGAGCCGACCTGCGACATGCTCATATGCAAGGAGCGGGGCGTTGGACCCCGGGGATCGCGACCCCCGAAGTCTAACAAGAAGAATCCCATCCGACTTCCCGAGCCGGTCAGCCGGTCGGACGGACGGCGCCGATGTAGTCGCGGCGGCCGATGGAGGCGATGCGGACGCTGGCCCCGGAATAGGGCGCCTCGACCATCGCCCCGCCGCCGACATACATCCCGACGTGATGGATGGTCGAGGGGTCGCCCACGTTGTAGGCGAAGAACACCAGGTCACCCGGAGCGAGACTGCCAAGGCCGACCCGGGGGCCGGTGTTCCACTGTGCCCGGCTCACCCTTGGCAGCCAGACGCCGGCGCTGCGGTAGGCGGCCATCATCAGGCCGGAGCAGTCGTAGGAGCTCGGCCCGGATGCACCCCAGACGTACGGCCTGCCGATCTGGCCTCTGGCGAACGCCACCGCCCGCCCGGCGGCACCGCCGGGCCGCCGGGCCCCTCTCGCCGACCCGCTCCGCCATGGGGTGCGGGCAATGGCGGCCTCGGCCGCCCTTGCCCTTGCCGCTCGCTCGGCGGCCAGCCGGCGGAGCAGGGCCCGGCGGCGCAATTCCTCCTGGCGCCGGCGCTCCTCGGCCACCGCCCGCCTGACCTCCCTGGTCAGGCGGTTCAGGTAGCGGCGCTGGGCGGCCAGTCGCGACTCGATCCGGCGGCGCTGCCCGGCCAGGCGGGCCTGCAGGCGCTCCTGGCGCTGACCCTGTTCGGCCAGCTCGGCGGCGAGGGCCTCGACCTCGCGGCGGAGCCGCTCGACGCGGTCCACGGCCGCGCGGTCGGCGCCGACCACCTGCTCCTGGTACTTGGTGGTGACCAGCGCCTGGTGGACGCTGTCGGCGCCGAGCAGCTGGCCGAGGGTCGACGGCGCCCCGCCGATGTAGATGGTCCAGAGCCGCTTGCCGAGCTGGCGCCTTGCCACCCGCAGGCGGCGGCGGGCGGCCAGCACCCGCTCGCGGGTCCGGGCCTGCTCGACGCGGGTCCGGGCCAGGGCCTCGCGGACCTCGTTGTAGTCCTCGACCAGGCGCTCGACCCGGGTGTTCATGCGGTCGATGGCATCCTGCACGCGCACCGCCTTGGCCCGCAGGCGGGTGATCTTCCGGGACGGGGTCTCGCGCGGGGCGGCGTCCGCCACCGGCCGGTCGACGCCGCCGAGGGCGACGCCGAAGAGGACGAGCACAACCAGGAGATGCCGAAGAGGGCGCAGGGGGAAGTCCCTTCGGGTGTCGGGTCTGCGGCCGCTGGGACCCTCTCACGGCAATCTCGTCCAGACAAATTTCTCGAGTAATTCCCGTGCGTAACCGCCCGGAGTCGTCCGGAATTCATCCGAATAATTCTGTCTCGAAGGGCTAGGCGGGTGTCCCCCGGGCGCCACGTCGCCGGACGACGTCCAAGAGCAGGCTGAGCTCCTCGACCCGCAGCAGGCGGGCAGCGGCCAGGTAGGTGGCGACGCCGGCGGCCACCCCGGCGGCCACGGTGACCAGGTCGCGCAGGAACCCCGGGTCGAGGGCCAACGCGACCGCCCGGCCGACCAGCGCCGTGGCCACGAACATGACCGCCCCCGCGACCAGCATGCGGCCAACGGCGCGGACGATCCGGGCTCCGTCGAGGCCGCCGATCCGCTTGGACAGGAAGTACAGCAGCAGGGCCGACCCGACGGTGTAGTGGGCGACGTGCCCGAGGGCCAGGCCGGGGATCTTCCAGCGCTCGGGCAGCAGGGTGAACAGCAGCAGGTTGGCGACCACGTTGACACCGACCGCCACCAGGTTGAGCAGGAACGTCGTGCGGGTGTCCTGCAGGGCGTAGAAGGCGCGCAGGATCAGCTGGAAGGTCGAGAACGGCACCAGCCCGAGCACGAACACCATCAGCACCGGGATCAGCAGGTCGGTGCTCTCCTCGGTGACCACGCCGTGCTCCAGCAGCAGCCGGACGATCGGGCCGGCCAGGGCCAGGTAGCCGAGGGCTGCCGGCAGCAGGACGGCCGCGGTCAGCCGGATGCCCCTGGAGAGGGTGGCCCGGAACGCGTCCCAGTTCCTGGCCACGGCGTACTCGCTCAGGGGCGGCAGCAGGGCGGTCATGACCGAGACCGCGAACACGCCGTGGGGGAGCTGGAAGAAGATGAACGCGGTCGTGTAGGCGGTGTAGCCCCCTTGCACCCCGTAGGCGAGGACCGGGATCAGCAGATAGCCGAGCTGGTTGGTGATCACGTAGCCGACGGTGAAGGCGGAGAGGGTGGCCATCCTGCGGATCGCCCGGTCGCGCCAGTTCCAGACGAAGTGGAAGCGGAAGCCGATGCGGCGAAGGAACGGCCACTGGACCAGCGTCATGGCGGCCACCCCGGCGGTGGTGCCGAGGCCGAGCAGCAGCTTCTGGCCGGTGGTGACCTCGCCAACCTGGGGAACCTGCTGTCCGACCAGGAAATAGAACGAGAGGCCGACGGCGATCACGACGAGGTTGTTCAGGATCGGGGCGAACATCGGCACCCCGAACCGCCGGTGGGCGTTGAGCAGCCCGGTCATCACCGACCCGACCCCGTAGAAGACGATCTGGGGCATGAACATGGCCAGCAGCTGCCCGCCGAGCTCGACCGCCTGGGCCCGCTCGACCGGGCTGCCCGAATGGACGTACAGCCTGATGATCCACGGGGCGGCCAGCATGGTGACAACGGCCAGGAGCCCGAGGCCGACGATGGCGATCGTCATGGTCGCGCGGGCGACGTGCCAGGCCTGCCGCTGCCCGCGGGTGCCGCGGACCTCCACGAACACGGGCACGAAGATCGAGGAGAGGATGCCGCCGAGGACCAGCTCGTAGATGATGTTCGGGGTGGTGTTGGCGACGTTGTAGACGTCGGCAAGGCGGCTCTCGCCGACGCCGAGGGTCGCGACCAGCACCGTGACCCTGAGCAGCCCGGTGATCCGCGACAGCAGCGTCCCGGTGGCCATCAG
>DATHIG010000133.1:0-12428 GCA_035490035.1 Actinomycetes bacterium | reverse complement strand
ACTTCCGTGAGCTCGCGCCGCTGCTGGCGGCAACCGTGCGGGACGAGGCCGCGATCGGCGAGGTCGTCGCCCGCTACCAGCTGGACATCGACTTCGCCACCATCCCCGCCCTGGCCGAGCGGCACAACCTGCGACTGGCATAACCCTCCAGCCGACCTTCGTGACCGCGTGCAGGCCGTCGTCCTGGCCTACGAGTCCGGCCTGGTCCAACCAGGCAGCGCCTGAACTACCGCTACGGCAACCAGAGCTCACCGCCGAGCAGCTGCCGGCCGTGTCATTGAGCAACGACGAGATTCACTGCCACCACGACACCTATTGCCCCCAGGCTGTAAGTACCGGAATGTCAACTGGCGTCGCCGGCGGCCCGGAAGGGGTCGGCGACGGGCGGCTCGTGCAGGTTGGCCCTGACCCCGTCGATTGGGAGGCCGACCAGGTCGAGCACACTCTTGATGACGTCGGCGGCCTCCAGGCCGCGGTTGCGGCCCTCCTGGGTGACCATGCAACGGTAGATGGTGATGTAGAACTGGGTCGGGGTGTTGTAGGTCCAGTCGACGCTGCCCAGGTGGACGCTGGTGCCCATGGTGCCGCCTTCGCCGTTCCAGGGCTCGCTCCACACCTGCACCCCGGCCGGTCCGGCCGAGAACACTCCGCCGGCAGTCACGTCCTGGGCCTTGGCAGCCTGCAGCAGGCGGCCGGCCTGCTCCTCTGGGAACACCAGGGCCGGCCGCACGCGCGCGACCTTGACCGCGGGTGCACCGGTGGGCTGCAACATGGGCTCTGCTCCAGGCTCGGCGGGCGGTTCCCTCCTACCATCGGGCGGCGCCGATCCCAGGTTGAGCGGCCGGCGGGGACGCCGTGGGTCCTGTCGACCGGCTTTGGGCGCCGATCGGATGACGCGAAAGGCGAGCGAGTTGCGTCAGGGCGTTGCTTCGTGGGCGGCCGGGGTGAGGCCATGGACGCTGGGCTGGTGGCGTTCGAGCAGTGCGTCAACGGCTGCCGGGCCGAGGGGCCTGGCGAAGTAGTAGCCTTGGCCGATCTGGCAGCCAAGCTGGCGCACGGCGGCCAGCTGCTCAGCCGTCTCGACCCCTTCGGCGATGGTCTCCAGGCCGAGCGTCTGGCCGAGGGTGACGATCGCCCGGGCCAGGGCGGAGTCCTCGGTGCTGCCGGCGACGCCGCTGACAAAGGTGCGGTCGATCTTGAGGATGTCGACCGGGAGCCGTTGCAGGTAGCTCAGGGATGAGTAGCCGGTGCCGAAGTCGTCCAGGGCCAGGCGCAGGCCGAGCTGCCGCAGCTGGGTCAGGATCGGGATCGCCGCGTCGAGCTGCTCCATGGCGGCGGTCTCGGTGATCTCCAGCACCAGGCTTGGGGGGTCCAGGTCGGCGGCTGCCAGCGCCGCGCGGACCTCGTCCACGATGTCGGGGTGCTGGAGCTGGCGGGCGGAGAGGTTGACCGCGATCGTCAGCGGCGGTGTGGTCGGCCACCGCTCCTGCCACGCCTTGGTCTGACGGCAGGCTTCCCGAAGCACCCAGCGGCCGATCGGCACGATCAGCCCGGTGTCCTCGGCGAGTGGGATGAACTCGCCCGGCAGCACCTCGCCGCGGGTGGGGTGTCGCCAGCGCACCAGCGCCTCCAGCCCGATGATCCGGCCCGACCGGAGGTCGATCTCGGGCTGGTAGCACACGTGCAGATGGTTCTGCTGGACCGCCCGGCCGAGGTCGGCGGCGAGGTCCAGACGTTCGACCACGGTGGCGTGCATGGCCTGCTCGAAGATGGCATAGCGGCCCTTGCCCCGCCGTTTGGCGGCGTACATGGCAGTGTCGGCGTTTCGCAGCAGGGTGTCGGCGTCCTCGCCGGCGGCGAGGGCGATGCCGATGCTGGCGGTTGGGGTGAGGTCCCGGTCCCGCAGCACGACCGGCGGCGCGAGCCCTTCCAGCAGCACCTCAGCCATCCGTACGGCCCTGGCCGCGGTGGTGTCCTCCAGCAGCACACCGAACTCGTCTCCGCCCAGCCGAGCGATCGTGGCGCCAGCCGCGACGTGGCCCTGCAGGCGCAGGCCGGCGATCGCGAGCAGGTCGTCGCCGGCGTCGTGGCCGAGGGAGTCGTTGATGTCCTTGAAGCCGTCCAGGTCGATGACCAGGATCGCCACGGTGGCCCCTGGTCGCCGGCTGCGGGCAAGGGCGTGCTCCAGCCGGTCGCCGAACAGGGCCCGGTTGGCCAGCCCGGTCAGCGGGTCGTGCAGGGCCTGGCGGGCCAGCTGTTCCTCGAGCTGCTTGCGTTGGGTGATGTCGCGGGCGATCACGGAGACGCCGGTGACCTGGCCGGCGTCGTTGTTGATCGGGGACCAGGTGAGGGTGACCGCCATCGGGGTGCCGTCGCGGTGCAGCCGCACGGTCTCGAAGTCGGTGATCACCTCACCGGCCAACGCCCGCTCGAACATGGGCCGGTCGACCTCGAACTGCTTCTGCGGCCACACGCTGGTGATCGGGCGGCCGAGCATCTCCTCCGCCGGCCGTCCGAGCAGCCGCTCGGCTCCCGGGTTCCAGGAGGTGACCGTCCAGTCGGGCGCCACGCTGTAGATCGCGTCGCTGGAAGCCTGCACGATCGCGGCCAGCTGCTGGGCCTCCTGGAGCGCGGCCTGGCTTGCCGGCGGGCGCGCTTCGGCGGCCTCCGTCCAGTCGTGGCGGCGGTGGCGTCTGGCCAGCAGCACGACACCGATCACCAAGATGGCGGAGGCGCCAAGGTAGACAGCGTCGGCGAGCGAAGGGAGTGGCAGGACCGCACCCGTGAAGGCCGGATAGCTGGAGGACACCACGGCCTGGGCCCGGCCTCCCGACGGCGGCGGGAGGAAGCCCACCGTCGCGGCCAGGTTCGCAACCAGGAACGTGCGCCACCACCAGCGGTCCATGGAACCTGTATCGTCGGGGCGCGAGGCCACCTGAGCCTCCGACGCCGGCCAGATTCGCCCTGGAAGGCCCCGTCGAGTCCAGTTCAGCCAGGCGATCCCCGTGCATCGGCGTGGTGCGCCCCGTTCACCTCCAGTCCGCGCCCATGGGCGTCGGGCGCTCCCGATGGCTTGACGTCCAGCTCGGTGGTCCGTATTCTACCGTCTGGTTAATTAACTGGAAGGTTCAGTACAGGATGCCGTCCACCCGCCTCGACACCGTCTTCGCGGCCCTCGCCGATCCCACCCGGCGCGCGATCCTCGCCCGGCTTGCCAACGGTCAGGCCACCGTCAACCAGCTCGCCGAACCGTTCCCGATCAGCCTCCAGGCGATCTCGAAGCACCTGAGGGTGCTGGAGCGCGCCGAGCTGATCACGCGCGGACGTGATGCGCAGTGGCGGCCCTGCCAGCTCAAGGCTGGACCGCTCAAGGACGTCGCCGACTGGGTGGAGGACTATCGCCGATTCTGGGAGCAGACCTATGAGCGCCTCGACGACTACCTGCGCGAGGCGCAGCGCAAGGAGCAGCCGCACGGCCAGGTAGACCGCTGACCCGTCAACACCTCGATTGCCGATCCGCAGGCACGAAAGGAGAACCTCCATGTCCAAGCTGCAGGTTGTCGCCGAACCGGGGAGGCAGGAGATCATCATCACCCGCCTCTTCGACGCACCGCCCGAGCTCGTGTTCGAGGCGTTCACGGACCCGGACGCCATCCCGGAGTGGTGGGGCCTCAGGAGCTCGGAGACCATCGTCGACCAGATGGACGCGCGACCGGGCGGCAGCTGGCGGTACCTCAATCGCGACGCCAACGGCAACGAGTCCGGGTTCCACGGCGTGTACCACGACGTCGCATCCCCGGAGCGGCTCGTCTACACCTTCGAGTGGGAGGGCATGCCGGGCCATGTGCTGCTCGAGACGGTGACGTTCGAGGAGCAGGACGGGAAGACCAAGATGACGGACCGGTCGGTGTTCCAGTCGCTCGAGGATCGCGACGGGATGCTCAGCTCGGGGATGGAGGGCGGGGCTGGCGAGTCCATGGATCGCCTCGACGAGCTGCTGGCCAAGGGCCGAGCTGCGCGCACCTGACCCGCAGCCGGCAACCGGGAGACCGATGATGAGGACGAGCAGCGGGCGGGCCGGGACCGAGGGCCCGCCCGCGGCCGTGCTGGAACGGTTCGCCGAGGCCAGGGTGGCCAGGTTGGCCATGATCTCGACCGGTGGGCCGAGGCTGGTGCCGGTCACGTTCGCCTGGCACCGGGGGTCGGTGGTCTGGGCGGTGGACCGGGTCAAGCCCAAGTGGCCCGGCCCGCTCAGGCGGATGCGCGACCTGGCGGCCGACCCGCGGGTCGCGCTGCTCATCGACCACTACGCCGAGGACTGGCCCGGGCTGTGGTGGGTCGAGCTCCAGGGAACGGCGGCCACCCTGGAGGGGCCGGTGGCCGAGGCCGCGCTGGACGCGCTCGCCGAGCGCTATCCCGCCTACCGGGCCGATCGTCCGCCTGGCCCGGTGGTGGCGGTGGCCCCGCGCCGCTGGGCGTGGTGGTCGGCCTCCTGAACCGGCCGAACTGTACGAACCACCGGGGATCGGGGTTTACCTCGCTGTACGGACGGACATGCTAGGGTTGGCAGGCAGCAACTGACAGGTCCCGCCCTGTCCCCGCGGGCCGACCGCACCTTCGTGGAGGTCGCCATGTCCGCGGTAGTCGATGTCGGTGTCGACCCGGTCAATCCACCCGATATCCACGGGCCCCCAGAGGCGCTCGAGGTCCGTCCGGAGGACGAGGTCGCCGTCCAGCGGGTCGAGCAGTGGTTCCGCGCCTACGCCCAGGATCGCGACCCGGCCGTGCGCGAGCGCATCATCCTCGCCTATCTCGGCCTGGCCGACCGCCTGGCCGAACGCTACCGGAGCAACCGGGCCGTCCCCCTGGAGGACCTGCGCCAGGTGGCCCGGCTCGGGCTGGTGAAGGCGGTCGACCGCTACCAGCCGGAGCGCGCCAACCCGTTCATCCCCTACGCCGTGGCCACCGTCGTCGGCGAGCTCAAGCGCCACCTGCGCGACGCCAGCTGGCGGCTGCGGGTACCGCGCGGCACCAAGGACCTGGCCCTGCGCCTCTGCCGGGCCATCGACGAGCTGCCCCAGCAGCTCGGCCACTCCCCCACCGTCCCGGAGCTGGCCGCCCATCTCGGGGCCAGCATGGAGGAGGTCCTGGAGGCGATCGAGGTCGCGCAGACCCGCTCCGCGCCCTCCCTCGACCAGCCGGCCGGCGAGGACGGCGAGGCGGTGCTCGGCGACTTCGTCGTCGACCGGCGCCACCGCGAGGAGCTGGAGGACCTGCTGGTGCTGCCCGAGCTGGTCGGGCGGCTGCCCGAGCGGGAGCGCAGGATCATCCTGCTCCGCTACGTGGAGGAGCTGACCCAGGACGAGATCGCCGCCCGCATGCAGATCTCCCAGATGCACGTCTCGCGCCTGCTTCGCCGGGCGATCGAGCGCATGCGCTGTCAGCTCGTCGAGGCGTAGAACGCCCAGGTCCGGAGCGCGTCAGCCGGCCGGTTTGGAAGCGCCCCGGCTGGCAACGCCTGTGTAGGAGGGCCCAGACCCCGCCCTCCTACGCCTCAAGGGTGCCTGGTCCAGACACCCTTGAGGCTGCAACCGCACCCATTGCTAATCCTCATCCGCCTGCGCGAACTCGCCCTGCTGGCGCCGGGTCCACCGGACCCAGCGGCGCTGGGTGGTGGCGGCGTCGGGGTGGATGAAATGGGACACCCGGGGCGGGTCGTCGCCGATGTGGAAGGAACGCACCCGGTCACGGACGACGAGGTCCTCGGCCGTGAAGCGCTCGTGCTGGCGGAGATGCTCGGCCCAGGAGCGGACGACGTAGGTCTCGACGAAACGGCCCGGGTCGGCGACGTCCTCGAACACCCCCCAGCGGTAGGCGCCGTCGCGCCGACGGACCCGGCGCATCGCCCGCATGGCGGCGGCGAACTCCTCGGTCCTGGCCGGGTCGATCCGGTAGGAGACCAGCACCAGCACCGGCCCGTCGTCGGGATCCGGGTCGATCGCCGTGACCGGCTCCGGCCGCACCGACGGCGACAGGTCCAGGTCGGCGATCCCCTCCAGGCGCCAACGCAGCGCGGCCAGCAGCCCGAGGCCGAAGCTGGCCGCGGCGGCCAGCAGCGCCGCCCGCTCGCCGACGCGGCCGGCGACAACCCCCCACAGGGCGCTACCGACGGCTAGTCCACCCTGGAACACCAGCAGGTACACGGCCAGCGCCCGAGCCCGCACCCAGCGAGGCACGGCGGTCTGGGCGGCCACATTGAAGGAGGTCAGGATGGCCAGCCAGGCCACCCCGGCGGCGACCA
The DNA here is from genome assembly GCA_035490035.1 of Actinomycetes bacterium. Classification (GTDB taxonomy): domain Bacteria; phylum Actinomycetota; class CALGFH01; order CALGFH01; family CALGFH01; genus CALGFH01. The sequence continues at coordinate 6,127 of DATHIG010000133.1, read as the reverse complement.
TGGTCAGCCACACCAGCGGTACCGAGCCCAGCGTGGCCAGCCCGACCGTCGCCGCGGCGAACAGCAGCGTGCCGGCCACGACCCGCCGGTCGATCGGCACCGTGCGCCGCAGCCTTGGCAGCAGCACCGCCCCGGCGATCGACCCGAGCCCCAGGGCGCCCAGCAGCAGGCCGAAGCCGGTCGCGTCCAGCCCGAGCCGGCCCCTGGCCACCACCGGCAGCAGCGCCCACAGGGCGCTGGCGGGCCAGATGAACAGGGCCGTGCGGACCAGCACGGCCCGCAGCAGCGGGGCGAAGCGCACGTAGCGGATGCCGGCGCCGATCGCGCCCAGGACCTGCTCCCCGGCCCCGAGGTCGTCGTGGGGGCGGCGGCGCCAGCGCCACAGGACGGCCAGCACGCCGACGAAGGACACGGCGTTGAGCCCGAACACGGCCGCCGGGCCGGCGGCCGCCACCACCAGCCCGCCGATGGCCGGCCCGACCGCCCGGCCGATGTTGAAGCCGACCGAGTTGAGCGCCACCGCCGAGGCCAGCTCGCGGCTGTCGACCAGCTCGGGGATGGTGGCCTGCCAGGCCGGGGCGGTGGCCGCGTTGCCGAGCCCGAGCAGGAAGGTGAGGGCCAGGACCACAACCGGGCTGGCGGCTCCCACGACGGTCAGCACGCACAGGGCGGCCGCCGACACCAGCATCCACGACTGGGTGACCAGCAGCAGCCGCCGCCGGTCGAACACGTCGGCGGCGGCGCCGGCGGGCAGGGCCAGGAGCACGATCGGCAGGCTGATGGCCGTCTGGACCAGGGCGATCAGGGTCGCCGAGCCGGAGACGGTGCCGATCTGCCAGACCGCCCCGACGCTCTGCATCCAGGTGCCGACGTTGGAGACCAGGGCGGCGGCCCACAAGGCCCGGAACACCGGCCGGGCGAGCGGCGCCAGCGCCGGCGGCGGTGCGGACCGGTCGGCGGGTGCGTCAGCGGCCACAGCGGGGCTCAGTGTAGCTTCGTGCCATGCCGGCACCCATCGAGGACTACGCGCTGATCGGCGACACCCACACCGCCGGGCTGGTGAGCCGGGATGGGTCGGTCGACTGGCTGTGCCTGCCCCGGTTCGACTCGCCGGCCTGCTTCGCCGCACTGCTCGGCGACGAGCGCAACGGCCGCTGGCGGCTCGCCCCGGCCGGGCCGGTGCGGGAGGTCCGCCGCCGCTACCTGGGCGACACCCTGGTGCTCGAGACCGAGTACCGCACCGACGACGGCGTGGTCCGGGTGGTCGACTGCATGCCGCCGCGCCAATGGGACCCCGACGTGGCCAGGGTGGTGGAGGGCATCAGGGGCCGGGTGCCGATGCGGATGGAGCTCACCATCCGCTTCGACTACGGCTCGATCGTTCCCTGGGTAAGGCAGGTCGACGGGGCCCTGCACGCAATCGCCGGGCCGGACTCGGTCTGGCTGCGGACCCCGGTGCCGGTGCGGGGCGAGAACTGGACCACCGTGGCCGAGTTCACCATCGCCGAGGGCCAACGGGCCCCGTTCATGCTGACCTGGCACGCATCGCACCGGCCGGCCCCGCGGCAGATCGACCCCATCCGGGCGCTCAGCGACACCGAGGCCTGGTGGGGCGACTGGGCCAGCCGCGTCACCTACGCCGGCGGCTGGCAGGACGCGGTGATCCGTTCCCTGCTCACCCTGAAGGCGCTGACCTACGCACCGACCGGCGGCATCGTCGCCGCCCCGACCACCTCACTGCCCGAGGCGCTTGGCGGGGTCCGCAACTGGGACTACCGCTACTGCTGGCTGCGCGACTCCACCTTCACCCTTTCGGCGCTGATGCTGGCCGGGCTGGCCGACGAGGCCAAGGCCTGGCGGGAGTGGCTGCTGCGGGCCGTCGCCGGCCAGCCGCGGCAGATGCAGATCCTGTACGGCGTGGCCGGCGAACGGCGGATCACCGAGCAGGAGCTGGACTGGCTGCCCGGCTACCAGGGGTCCCGGCCGGTCCGGGTCGGCAACGCGGCGGTCGGCCAGTTCCAGCTCGACGTGTACGGCGAGGTCATGGACACCCTGCACCTGGGCCGGCGCATCGGCCTCGAGGCCCACGACGCGGGCTGGGACCTGCAGCAGGCCCTGCTCGACTTCCTGGAGTCCAAGTGGCGCGAGCCGGACGAGGGCATCTGGGAGATCCGCGGGCCGCGGCGGCATTTCACCCACTCCAAGGTGATGGCCTGGGTGGCCGTGGACCGGGCCATCAAGGCGGTCGAGCTGGACGGGCAGGAGGGCCCGGCGGACCGCTGGCGGGCGCTGCGCCGCGAGATCCACGACGAGGTCTGCCGCGAGGGCTACGACGCCGAGCGCGACACCTTCGTGCAGTACTACGGGGCCGACCACCTGGATGCCAGCCTGCTGCAGATCCCGCTGGTCGGGTTCCTGCCCCCCGGCGACCCGCGGGTCAAGGGCACGGCGGCCGCCATCCAGCGCGAGCTGATGGCCGACGGGCTGGTCCACCGCTACCCGCCGGAGGGCTCCGAGCAGGTGGACGGGCTGCCTCCCGGCGAGGGGACGTTCCTGGCCTGCACGTTCTGGCTGGCCGACAACCTGGCCCTGATGGGCCGGCGCCAGGAGGCCCTGGCCATCTTCGAGCGGCTGCTCACCCTGCGCAACGACGTCGGGCTGCTGGCCGAGGAGTTCGACCCGTCCGCCGGGCGCCAGCTCGGCAACTTCCCGCAGGCGTTCTCGCACGTCGCCCTGGTCAACACCGCCAACTACCTGTCCGAGGGACCGGCGCCGGCCTGGGCCCGACACAGGGACTGACGGGCGTGGCCGACATGGTCCGGGTCACCCCGGAGGTCGCCATCCCCCTGGCCGAGCTCGAGTTCCGGACCAGCAGGGCTTCGGGCCCCGGCGGGCAGGGCGTGAACACCACCGACTCGCGGGTCGAGCTCCGCTTCGACCTGGCCGGCTCGCCGTCGCTGCCGCCGGCGGCCAAGGCGCGGGCGCTGCGCCGGCTGGGGCCGCGGGTCGACTCCCGGGGGGTCCTGCGGGTGGTCGCCCAGGCTCAGCGGAGCCAGCTCGCCAACCGGCGGGCGGCCGTCGAGCGGTTCGCCGAGCTGCTGGCCGGCGCCCTCGCCACCCCGCGGACCCGCCAGCCGACGCGTCCGACCAGGGCCGCAGCCAGCCGCAGGGTCGAGACCAAGCGTCGCCGTTCCGCCACCAAGCGCCTGCGCGAGCGCCCCCGCCGGCCCGAGGACGACTGAGCGGCCGGGCTGGCTACCCGGCCAGCTCCACCTCGACCGAAACGGTGTCGGCCGGGCCGGTCAGGACCAGGTCGGCGATGTGGCCGGCGCGGCAGAGGTCGTCGGCGACCTCGGCCAGCACGGCCAGGCGCTCGGGACGGTCGGCGACCGCGACCCGGCCCACCGGTGCGCGCAGCGACAGCTTGACCAGCGTCTTGGCCCGGCGGATCTCGGCGAGGACGGCGCTGGCGGCCTCGAGGGCCAGCGGGCTGGGTCGCTCGACGCCGGTGGCCGCCCGCAGCGGCCCGCCCTCCGGCCATGGGCTCCGGTGGACCGAGCCGGAGCGCCACCACGACCACACCTCCTCGGTCACGAACGGGAGCACGGGGGCGAACAGGCGCACCATCGTCTCGAGGGCCAGGTGCAGCGCACCGATGGCCGACGCCTGGCCGGCCCGCCCGGCTTCCCCGTAGGCCCGCCCCTTGACCAGCTCCAGGTAGTGGTCGCAGAAGGTCCAGAAGCACGCCTCGGTCGCCTCGAGGGCGCGGGCCGGCTCGTAGGCCTCGAAGGCGGCGGTGGCCTCGTCGACCACCCCGGCCAGCCCGGCCAGCATGGCCCGGTCCAGCGTCTCGGTGGCCCCGGTCCCCACCGGCCCGTTCAGGGTCAGCACGAACCGGGAGGCGTGCAGCAGCTTGGTGGCCAGGCGGCGCCCGACCCGCAGCTGGCCCTCGTCGAAGGTGGTGTCGACCCCGGCCCGCCTGCCGGCCGCCCAGTAGCGGACGGCGTCGGCGCCGAAGCGTTCCAGCGCGTCCCTGGGGGTCAGCGCGTCTCCCCGGGACTTGGCCAGCTTGCGCCGGTTGGGGTCGACCACCCAGCCGGAGATGACCGCGTGGGCCCATGGCAGGGTGTCGTGCTCGACGTGGGCCCTTGCCACCGAATAGAACAGCCAGGTGCGGATGATGTCGTGGCCCTGGGGCCGCAGGTCCATGGGGAACACCCGCGCGAACAGGTCGGGGTCGTCCTCCCAGCGGCCGGCGATCTCGGGGGTCAGGGCCGAGGTCGCCCAGGTGTCCATGACGTCCGGGGCACCGACGAAGCCGCCGGGCCGCCCGCGGTCGGCGGGGCCGTAGCCGGCGGGCACGTCGGTGGACGGGTCGACCGGCAGCCGGGTCTCGTCCGGCACCAGCGGGTGGTCGTGGTCGACGCCGCCGTCGTCGGCGAGCGGGTACCACAGCGGGAACGGAACCCCGAAGAAGCGCTGGCGGCTGATGCACCAGTCGGACGAGAGCCCGTCGACCCAGTTCTGGAAGCGGGCCAGCATCCACTCGGGATGCCAGGACAGCTCGCTCCCCCTGACCAGCAGGGCAGCCTTCAGGCCGACGGTGCGGACGAACCACTGTCGGCTGGTCAGGATCTCCACCGGCTGGCTGCCGTGCTCGTAGAACTTGACCATCTGGGTGATCGGGGCCGGCGGCGCGGCAAGGGCGCCGGCCTGCCGCAGCATGGCCGCGACCCGCTCCCTGGCCCGGCCAACGGGCAGGCCGGCCAGCTGGTCGTGTGCCCGCTGGGCGGCCGCCGGGTCGTCGCACTCGAAGCCCTGCTCGCCCCAGGCGACGGCGCGGATGGTCCCGTCCCGGTCCAGCACGGGCCGCATGGGCAGGCCGAGCTCGCGCCACCAGATCAGGTCGGTCGGGTCGCCGAAGGTGCACAGCATGGCGATGCCGGTCCCCTTGCCGGGGTCGGCCAGCCGGTGGGCCAGCACCGGCACGGCGGCTCCGAACAGCGGCGTCCGCACGGTCTGGCCGTGCAGCGCCTTGAAGCGACCGTCGTCGGGGTGGACGACCAGGGCGACGCAGGCGGCCAGCAGCTCCGGGCGGGTGGTGTCGACCTCGACAGCGGCTTGGCCATCGGGCAGGTCGATGGTGAACCGGACCCGGTAGGACATCCCCTCGACCTCGCGGTCCTCCAGCTCGGCCTGAGCGACCGCGGTATGGAAGTCGACCTCCCACAGGGTCGGCGCGTCGGCCTGGTAGGCGAGGCCCTTGCCGAGCAGGCGCAGGAACGCCCGCTGGGACGCGCGCCGCGCCTGTTCCCCGATGGTGGCGTAGGTGAGCGACCAGTCAACGGAGAGGCCGAGCTGGCGGAACAGCGCCTCGAATTCCTGCTCGTCGTGCATGGTGAGCTGGCTGCAGAGCTCGACGAAGTTGGGCCGGGAGACGGCGATCGGCTGCCTTGACGGCCACTCGGGCGGCTCGAAGGCCGGCTTGTAGGGCAGCGACGGGTCGCAGCGGACCCCGAAATGGTGCTGCACCCGGCGCTCGGTCGGCAGGCCGTTGTCGTCCCAGCCCATCGGGTAGAACACCGCCCGGCCGCGCATCCGCTGGAAGCGGGCGATCACGTCGGTCTGGCTGTAGGAGAAGGCGTGGCCCAGGTGCAGCGAGCCGCTGACCGTCGGCGGCGGGGTGTCGATCGAGAACACCTCGACCCTGGAGCGGGTCCGGTCGAAGCGGTAGACGCCGCTGCGCGCCCACCGGTCGGCCCACCTGCGCTCGAGCCCGTCGAGGGTCGGCCTGGTCGGCGGCTTGGGCTGCATAGGGGGCTACCTTACCCGCGGCGTCAATCGAGGGGCAGGCCCATGATGACCGCGTCCCAGAGCTCGCCGGAGCGGCGGCGGTAGTGGCGGCGCAGGTGGCCTTCGCGCCGGAAACCGAACCGCTCGTAGAGGGCCAGGGCGGCGGTGTTGTGGGGCCACACCTGCAGGGCGATCTTGTGGGCGCCGGCCTGGCGAGCCCGGTCGATGGCGGCTTCGAGCAGGGCCGCGCCGACCCCGCGCCCCCGCCAGCCGGCGGCGACCAGCATGCCGAGATCGGCCACGCCGTAGCGGGCCAGGTGGAGGTCGAGCTGCC
>DATHIG010000132.1:0-2085 GCA_035490035.1 Actinomycetes bacterium | reverse complement strand
AGGCCGCCCATGTCAAGGGCTGGGGCACTGCTCGCGACGGGAGCGCCGCGTGATCACGAGGACGGCGATCCACAAGTATTGACGCTTCTCCCAGTTTGAGTGGACCATGGCGAAGTCTGATGCGGACGACCCGGTCACAGGAGGATCGTATGGTCCGTCGTCTGCTGGTTGGTCTGATGGCGGCCGCCGGGCTGCTGCTTGCCGGGGGGCCTCCTGCCTTCGCCGAGCCGCCCGTTACCGAGACGATCCAGCAAAAGAACCTGGTCGATACATTCGTGGACGTCCTCCCGAGCTGCCAACCGGGTGGACCGCTCTACACCTTCACGGTCACCATCAACCACGTTGAGCACAGCACCACATTTGCTGATGGCCGCATCCACGGAGGGGTCACCCAGACCGGCACCTTTGTCGCCGTGCCGCTTGCCGACCCGAGCCTGCCGACCTACACCGGCACCTTCGTCGTGCGCAATGGCTTCACTATCCAGAACGGCCAAAGTGTCAATAATACCTTCACCTACAGCGCGCACGGCACGGGCTCGGACGGCTCGACTTTCAATACCCACCTCACGCTACACATCAACGTTCCGCCGGCCGCTCCGATCAACGAGTTCTTCCGCTGCCATTAACCGCAGCCGACGGGCTCCGCCAGCTATGCGCCGGTCTGGCGCAGCCTCGTGCAACTGTGTAGTCACCGTGTATCAATCGGCTTGATGACCTTCGGAGCACGACTGCGGCCTTCGTTATGCAGCTCCCCGACCACGCAGCGCCGAGGACGTTTCTGTCGAGTGCATCCCTCCCAGGCGGCGGATTCGTCGCCTTTCTAAGCGCCGCAGCTTGCGCGCGGGCTACCTTCGCTGGCCGGAGGGCCGTCGTCGACAGACGGGACCGCCGCAGGGACTAGGGCGTGTCCCGTAAGTCGTTCGGGTCGGGGTGCGGTAGGTACGGGGTGTGCATGATCGTCATGACCTGACTGACCAAGAGTGGGCTCTTCTGGAGCCGCTGCTGCCTGATCTCGGACCTCGTCGGGCCCGTCCGTGGAAGGACCACCGTCAGGTGGTCAACGGGGTGCTCTGGCGGACCCGGACCGGGTCGCCGTGGCGGGACTTGCCGGCGTCCTACGGCCGTTGGAAGACGGTCTACAACCGGCACCGCCGCTGGTCCGCGGACGGCACCTGGACCCGCGTGCTGCGCGAACTGCAGCGCGGCTGCGACCTCGACGAGGACCGGTGGATTGTGGCGATCGACTCCACGGTTGTGCGGGCTCACCATGACGCGGCCGGCGCCCAGCACCAGCGACCTGCGGACGTGCCGGCCTCGGTGTTGGCGACCGCGCTGGTCGAGGACCTCGCCGCCGCGGTGGCGTCGCCCGCTGGCGACGTCGCGGAATGCAAAGGCCTCACAGGGGGCAGGGTCGAATGACACGAATCTTCAAGCGGGGCAGGACAAACCACGCGATCGTGAAGCACTGGGCCGGTCCCGCGGCGGGCTGAGCACGAAGATCCACCTGCTCGCCGACACCCGCTGCCGACCGCTGACCACGCTGACCACCGCCGGTCAGCGGCACGACTCGATGGCGTTCGAACTGCTGATGAACGACCTGCAGGTTCGCCGGCACGGACCCGGCCGGCCACGCACCCGCCCCGACGAGCTGCTGGCCGACAAGGCCTATTCTTCCAAGGCCATTCGCAGCCACCTTCGCGGTCGCGGAATCCGCGCGACCATCCCGCTGAAGTCCGACCAGCAGGCCGGACGTCGACGGCGTGGCGCCGGAGGCAGGCTCCCCGCGTTCGACGCCGACTCCTATCGACAGCGCAACGTTGTCGAGCGTGCCGTGAACAAGCTTCGCTCCACGCGCGCGGTGGCCACCCGCCACGACAAACGTGACTTCGTCTACCGCGGCACCATCGACGTCGCCGCCATCAGGATCTGGCTACGAGACCCGGTCTCCCCAGATATACGGGACACGCCCTAGCCCACTCCAGCGGCTCGTCGAGAGTTCGGCTGGGGCCACGAGAGTGCCTCGCGGCCCCAGCCGGCCAGGACCGACGGCGAGTACCCCCTGGCCTCTCCCGACGTGCGAACAAA
>DATHIG010000131.1:0-4471 GCA_035490035.1 Actinomycetes bacterium | reverse complement strand
CTCCCAGAAGATGACCACCCCGCAGCAGGCGGCCAGCACCGCTAGGCCGTGGATGGCCGACCAGATCCACGGGCTGGTCTGCCCGGCCGGGTGGTTGAAGATCAGGTCGGTGCGGAGCGCCGAGCCGAAGCCGTGGCTGACCACGGTGAAGACCACGTTCCACAGAAACGGCACCCAGTCCTGGTAGAGGGCGATGAAGCCGATCATGATGAAGAAGTGGAAGTGGGCCTCGATCGAGCCCCCGGAGAAGCTCACCAGCACGGCCGAGCAGTAGGTGAGCCCCGCGGTGATCAGCACCGATGCCGCCCGCCGGTGACGGATCAGCCGGCCGAGGACCAGGCAGGCGGCCGGGACGGCCAGCACGACCGCCGTGTCCTGGGCGCCGCGGCCCATGTAGATCCCGAACAGGAACAGCAGCGGCAGGTGGAACAGCAGCACCACCTGCAGGAACAGATGCCGCTTGCGCCACGCCCCGTCGTCAAGCGTGTTCCCCCGCGGCAGGTACGCGAGCAGCCTCGTCAATCCGAGCCCCTCCCCGGCTAGTGCTGGTGATGGGCGGATCATTCAACGACCAGCACCGAAGCCGCAAATCAGCTGACAAGAGTCGCGGTGCGCCAAGCCTCTGCAATCCTCCAAGAGACCGCGAACAGCGCCTACTTCCTGAGACGCTCGCGCTGGGGCCCGACGACGTACCTGGGGTCGGCGGCCGACTGGAACCCGGCCCTGAACACGGCCAGGCGTTCGAAGGCCGAGCCGGCCAGCAGGGCCAGCCCGCCGGCCAGCGCGGCCGGGCGGCGGCGTCCGGCCAGACCCAGGGTGAGCGCCCCGGCGGCGGTGCAGACCCTGGCCAGCCTCGCGTAGCGGCCGGCCGCGCCCTGGCGGTAGGGCTCGCCCAGCTCGCCGAGGCGGCGCGCCATGGCCGCGACGCCGCCGAGCTCCAGGGCGGCGCCGGCGACGGCCAGGCGGCGGGCCGGCCCGGCGGCGGCGGCCGGGGTGAGGATGGCCGCGGCGGCGCCGGCGCTGGCCGCGGCGCTGCCCGCGAACACCAGCGGCAGCTCCCGGCCGGCCTCGTGCCACACCGGCACGGCGGTGTTGGCCAGCAGCACCGCCGTGTAGGTGGCCATCGGCAGGCCGAGCAGGCCGGCGACCACCTCGGCGGTCCTGGCCAGCCGGGGGGTGACACCGAGCCGGTCGGCGGCGGCGGCCCCGGCGGCGGCGGGGCCGAACCCGGCCACCACCCAGCTGCCGAGGCTCATCGGCGAGGTCGGCTTGAACACCCGCAGCATGTACAGGAAGCGCTCCGGCCGGCCCAGGTCGGAGACGAGCAGGGGCAGGCTGGCCATGATCCCGGCGGCGGCCGCGGTGCCGGCGCCGCGGGCCAGGTGGTGGTTGCCGGCCAGCCGGGCGCCGAGGGTCAGCGTGGCCGACGCCCCGGCCATCCCACCGGTCGCGAAGTACCAGGGGACCTCGATCGTCCAGGCCGGCTGCTTGATCACCGGCCGCCCGTAGTAGCTGCGGAACTCGGCCTCCGGAACGACCGCCCCACGGACCCGGGAGCGGCCGTCGCCTCGGGGGGCGCTCACCGTCGGTCCCGGACCAGGGCGACGGCGACATCCTCGGGGGCGCTCACCGGCGGTCCCCGACCAGGGCGACGGCGACGGCCGCGGCCAGCGCCCCGGCCGCCACCGCGGCCGACCGCCACAGCTTGGGCAGGTCCCGGGTGGTGGAGACGGGGTCGGGAGGCAGGCCGTAGGCCTCGGGCTCGTCCAGCAGCAGGAAGAAGGCGCCGGCGCCGCCGACCCCGCCGGTCTCGTCGCGCAGGTACAGGCGGGCCTCCCCCACCCCGGCCTCCAGCAACGTCTCCAGCCGCCCGTCGGCCCGCTCCCGCAGCTCCTCCAGCGGGCCGAACTGGATCGAGTCGGTCGGGCAGGCCGAGGCGCAGGCAGGTTGCATGCCGTCCTTGAGCCGGTCGTAGCAGAGCGTGCATTTGAACACCCGGCCGTCGTCCTGGCGCCGCTCGATCACGCCGAACGGGCAGGCGGGCACGCAGTAGCCGCAGCCGTTGCAGACGTCGGCCTGGACGACAACGGTGCCGAACTCGGTCCGGAACAACGCCCCGGTCGGGCAGACCTCCAGGCACGCCGCCGAGCTGCAGTGCTTGCACACGTCGGAGCTCATCAGCCAGCGCAGCCCCTCCTGGTCCTGGCGCTGCTGCTCGACGAAGGCGACGTGCCGCCAGCTGTTGGCGCCGAGCGCCCCGGTGTTGTCGTAGGAGTCGCCGGTGAGGGCCAACGGCCCGTCCTCCGGGACCAGGTTCCACTCCTTGCAGGCCACCTCGCAGGCCTTGCAGCCGATGCAGATCGAGGTGTCGGTGAAGAACCCCATCCGCGGCCCGGGCTGGCCGTCGTAGCCGCCCCCGAAGGTCGGCGTCGGCAGCGGCGTCGTGGTCACGCCTGACCTCCCCCCCGGGGGCGATCGCCCTCGGCTGGTTGCGCCCCCGGCCCCTCCTGCTCGCGCAGCGCCCTTGCCCGGTGGCCCTCGACCAGCCGGACCAGGGCGGGCCCGCGGGGCCGCCGGCCGGGCAGGACGTCGCAGGTGTTGGCCTTGGACTCCATGATGTGGACGTTGGGGTCGCCCAGGATCGGGAGCAGGTCGTTGGCCCCGTCCCCGGTGGCCAGGCCGTTGGACCCCCAGTGGTAGGGCAGGCCGATCTGGTGGACGACCCGGCCGTCGACCTCCAGCGGCCGCATCCGCCCGGTGACCAGCACCCTGGCCTCGATCGCGGCCCTCGAGGTGACGATGGTCGCCCAGCCGCCGTTGACCAGGCGGCGCAGTGCCGCCAGCTCCGGGCTGACCTCCGCGAACATCTCCGGCTGGAGCTCGGCCAGGTAGGGCAGGGTGCGGCTCATGCCCCCGGCGGTGTGGTGCTCGGTCAGCCGGTAGGTGGTGAACACGAACGGGTACACCGGCGAGCCCGAGGGGTTGTAGCGGTTGCCCGGCCGGTCGTAGGTCTCCAGCAGCGGGTTGGCCTGCCGGCCGTACAGCGGGTTGGTGACCGGCGACTCGGGCGGCTCGTAGTGGGTGGGCAGCGGCCCGTCGTCCAGGCCGTTGGGGACGAACAGCCAGCCCTTGCCGTCGGCCTGCATCACGAACGGGCTCCTGCCGTCCAGCGCCCGCTCGGCCTCGGCGTCGTCGGGCGGGTCGTAGTCGGGGGCAGTGGTCGCGCCGACGTCGGGGTTGTCGTGCCCGGTCCACCGGCCCTGGTCGGGGTCCCACCACACGTACCGCTTCCGCTCCGACCAGGGCCGGCCCTGCGGGTCGGCCGAGGCCCGGTTGTAGAGGATGCGGCGGTTGTAGGGCCAGGCCCAGCCCCATTCGGGCGCGACCCAGCTCTGCTCGCGCCCCGGCCTGCGCCGGTCGGCCTGGTTGACCTCGTCGGCGTAGACCCCCGAGTAGATCCAGCAGCCGCACGCGGTCGAGCCGTCGGCCTGCAGCTCCAGGTAGCCGGGCAGGGCCCGGCCGTCCGGGCCGACGCCGCCGATCTCGCGCAGCACCGCCTCGGCGCTCGGCTCCAGGTGCTCGCCCTGCGTCGGGTACTCCCAGGTCAGGTCGAGCAGCGGCCGGTCCCTGGCCTCGGTCGACGCGGCCAGCTTGTCCCGGATCCTGCGCCCCAGGTGGTAGTAGAACCACAGCTCGGAGCGGCAGTCGCCGGCCGGCTCGACCGCCTTGCGGTGCCACTGCAGCAGCCGCTGGGTGTTGGTGAAGGTGCCGTCCTTCTCGGTGTGGGCGGCCGCCGGGAGCAGGAACACCTCGGTCGGGATCTCCTCCGTGCGCAGCTCGCCGGTCTCGATCTCGGGCGCGTTGTACCAGAACGACGCCGTCTCGGTCTCGACCAGCTCGCGCACCACCAGCCAGTCCAGCCTGGCCATGGCCTTGCGGTGCAGGCCGGCGTTGGGCGACCCGACGGCCGGGTTCTCGCCGGGCACGAAGAACCCCTTGCAGGTGCCGTCGAGCATCGCCATAACCGTGGGGAAGATCGAGTGGTCACCGGTCAGCTTGGGCAGGTGCTCGAAGCAGAAGTCGTTGTCGGCGGTGGCCCGGTCGCCGAACCAGGCTTTGAGCAGGCTGACCATGTAGGCGTCGGAGCGGCCCCAGAACCCGGCCGGCAGGCGGATGTCGTCCAGGTAGGCGCGCAGGTTGGCGTGGGACCCGGCGATCGGCATCGGCAGGTAGCCGGGCAGCAGGTTGTAGAGGGTGGGGATGTCGGTCGAGCCCTGGATCGAGGCGTGGCCTCGCAGGGCCATGATGCCGCCGCCGGGCCGGCCCATGTTGCCGAGCAGCAGCTGGATGATGGCGGCGGTGCGGATGTACTGCACGCCGGTCGCGTGGTGGGTCCAGCCGACCGCGTAGCAGAAGGCGCTGGTCCGCTCCCGGCCCGAGTTCTGGCACAGCGCCTCGGCGACCTCCAGGA
>DATHIG010000130.1:0-4306 GCA_035490035.1 Actinomycetes bacterium | reverse complement strand
CATCCTGCGGGCATTGGTCCTGGTCGCCACGTTCGTCGTGGCCTACGTCTACATGAAGGACTGGGGCTTCACGCCCAAGCGGAGCAGACACCCGCTGACCGAGATGCGGCGGGTGCTGCGGAGCTCGCTCGACCACGGGCTCGGCAACCCGCCGGTGCGCTGGGTCATGCTGTCGGAGCTGTTCCTGGCCGGCGTCGGCATCTATGCGTTCTACGCGATGCAGCCGTACCTGTTGGAGCTGTACGGCAACGAGCAGGCCTACAGCATCGCCGGGCTGACCGCGGCCATCATCGCCGGCGCCCAGATCGCCGGCGGCATGGCGGCGCCGCGCATCCGGCGGTTGTTCCGGCGCAGGACGTCGGCCCTGCTGGCTTCGGTGCTGGCCAGCTCGGTGCTGCTGGCGCTGCTCGGTCTGACAACCAGCTTCTGGGTGGCGATCGGGCTGCTGATCGTCTGGGGACTGATCTTTGCCGCCGCGGAGCCGATCCGCCAGGCCTACATGAACGGCCTCATCCCTTCGGAGCAGCGGGCGACGGTGCTCTCGTTCGACAACATGCTGGGGTCGAGCGGCGGCGTGCTCATCCAGCCGGGCCTCGGCAAGGTGGCCGACACCTGGAGCTATCCAGCGTCGTATGTGGTGGGAGCGGCGATCCAGCTGCTGGCGGCCCCGTTCGTGATCCTGGCCCGCCGCCAGAATCCCCGGTCGGACCCGATTGATGAGGGGTTGACAGACCAACCGGTCGGTTCGTAGTATCCCACCGAAGAACCCGCGGGAAGGATGGAGGATGGCGCTGGCGCCGCCGGTCACGGACCGGGGTGGGGAGACCCGCCGCCGCATCCTGGATGTTGCCGCCGAGGCGTTCGCACTGCGCGGCTACACCGGCACCTCGCTGAACGACGTGCTGAAGGCCAGCGGGGTGACCAAGGGCGGCTTCTACTTCCACTTCCCGTCCAAGGAGGCGCTCGCTCTGGCCACGCTCCGGTACAAGCAGGAGCAGTGGTCGGGTGCGGTCATGGCGGCCGTGCTGCGCTGCCCGCGCGCCCTCGAGCAGCTCAACGCCATGGTCGAGGCCCTCTGCGACCTGAACGAGCGCGACCCCGCCTGCCGGGCCATCAGCCGGCTCTGCAGCGAGCTACCCGCCGAGCATCCTGAGCTGCGCCCGCAGCTCAGCCCGCAGCTCACCACCTGGGTGGACATGGTCGCCTCGATCGTCCGCAGAGGTCAGGACGAGGGCGACATCCGGCCCGAGCTGGACCCGACGGTGGCCGCCGAGGTGGCGGTCGGGTCCTTCATCGGCCTGGAGACCGTCTCGGAGGTGCTCACCGGCCGGGCTGACCTCCGCCGTCGCGCCCGGGACTTCCGGAGCCTGTGGTTCGACGCCATCTGCCGCCCCACCTGATCTGTCATGACGCCATGTACCGCACACCCTTGGGTCCGCGAAAGATACCGACCGGTCGGTTCTGATCAAGTATGGGAGGGAGCATGAACGCCAACGACAGGACAGCCCGGGCCCCGGCCGAGCGGAGCTTGCTCGGGCGGCTGGGCCGCTTCACGGTCCGGCGCCGCTGGTATGTCATCGCCGCCTGGGCCGTCCTGCTGGTCGTCATGGGAACGTTCGCCTCCGGCCTGCAGAACCGTCTGGGGTCTGGCGGGTTCGAGGTGCCGGGCTCGCAGTCCCTTGCCGTCCAGCGCGACCTGGAGCAGCGCTTCGCCAACCAGTTCCCGACCACCGCCCTGGTGACCGTCCACCACCAGACCCGGACGGTGGACGACCCCGCCTACCGGTCGGTCGTGGAGGGCATCGCGGGGCGGGTGCGGGCGGTCCCGAACGTCGGCGGGGTGGAGTCCTTCATCAGCACCGGCAGTCCGGCCTTCGTCTCGCCCGACCGGCAGACCACCTACCTGATCGCCGGCCTCTCGGGCAGCCAGAACACCCAGCTCGACACCGTTCCCGAGGTCGCCGAGGCGGCCCGCGGCGGCGTCGCCCCCGGCTTCGAGGTGGAGACCGGCGGCAACGCCGCCTTCTACGAGCGGCTCAACGAGATCTCCCGGCACGACCTCGAGCAGGCCGAGCGGGTGAGCTTCCCGATCACGCTGCTGGTCCTGCTGCTCGCCTTCACCAGTCTGGTCGCCGCCGGCCTGCCGATCATGCTCGCGCTGGTCAGCCTGGGGGTGACCTTGGGCGCCCTGTACTTCCTGGCCGGCGTCACCGACATGAACGTGTACGTGACCAACACCGCCTCCATCGTCGGCATCGGCGTCGGCATCGACTACGCCCTGTTCGTGGTCACCCGCTTCCGCGAGGAGCTTCGCCGGGGCCGGTCGGCCGCCGAGGCGGTCCCGCTCACCCTCGCCACCTCCGGCCGCGCGGTCGCGCTGTCCGGCGCCACCGTCATCGTCGCCCTGGCCGGCATGTTCCTGGTCGACATCCAGGCCTTTCGCTCCATGGCCATCGGGTCCATGAGCGTGGTCGCGGTGGCCGTGCTGGCCGCCATCACCCTGCTGCCCGCCGTGCTCAGCCTGGTCGGCCACTGGGTCGACCGCCTGCGCATCCCGCTGCTGCGCCCGCGCAGCGTCGAGGGCGAGGGCTTCTGGCACCGCTGGGCGGTCGGGATCATGCGCCGGCCCCTGGCCTTCACGGCCGCCGCCCTGGTGGTGCTGGTCGTCATGGCCTTGCCGTTCGCGGGCATCCGCCTCGGCCAGCCAGGCGCCACCATCCTGCCGGCCGACGAGAGCCCGCGGCTGGCCACCGAGCGCCTCGCCGCCGAGTTCGGGGCCGGGGTCACCGGCCCGATGGAGATCCTGGTGGACACCCCCGGCGGCGCCGGCACCCCGGCCAACCTCGAACGGGTGGACCGGCTCACCCGGGCCCTCCGGTCCGACCAGGCGGCCGTCGGCGTGCAGAGCCTCACCTCGGTCCTGCCCCGCGGCGGCCTGGACGCCCACGCCAAGCTCTACGCCGGCGGCCTTGACGGCATCGACCCCAAGCTGGCCCCGGCGGTCGCCGGCCTGGCCAACTGGGACCGGGGCGCCGACCTGGCCCGCATCACCGTGGTGACCGGGGACGCGCCCGAGTCCGAGGCGGCCGAGGGCCTGGTCGACCGGGTGCGCGACCGCTACGTGCCCGACGCCGGGCTGGCCGGGCAGGCCCGGGTGGGCGGGTCCACGGCGCTCAACCTCGATCTGGCCCGTGAGATCTCCGGCCAGCTCCCCGTGGTCGTGCTGGCCGTCCTGGCGCTGTCGTTCGTGCTGCTGGCGATGGCCTTCCGCTCGCTGGTGCTGCCGCTGCAGGCGATCGTCATGAACTTGCTCTCGGTCGGGGCCGCCTACGGGCTCATCGTCGCCGTGTTCCAGTGGGGCTGGGGAGAGCAGCTGCTGGGCTTCACCTCCGAAGGGCACATCGAGGTCTTCGTGCCCCTGTTCCTGTTCTCGATCCTGTTCGGGCTCTCCATGGACTACGAGGTGTTCCTGCTCAGCCGGATCCGGGAGGAGTACCTGCGCTCGGGCGACAACCAGCTGGCGGTGGCCCGCGGGCTGGAGAGCACCGCGCGCACGATCACCTCGGCGGCGCTGGTCATGGTCACCGTGTTCGCGGCCTTCGCGGCCGGCCGGCTGGTGCCGTTCAAGGAGATGGGGTTCGGCCTGGCCGTCGCCGTCCTGATCGACGCCACCCTGGTCCGGACCATCCTGGTGCCGGCCGTGATGCGCGTGGTCGGGCGGCACAACTGGTGGATGCCGCGCGTGGTCGACCGCTGGCTGCCGAGGATCGCCCTGGAGGCCCCCGAGGCATCCGAGGAGGACCGGCCGGCCCCCAGGACTCGCGAGCCGGCCGGGACATGAGCCCTGGACCTATTGTCCTGAATCGTTGATCCGTGCGGGATGCGGCGCCGGGTACATGACCGCCCTTCCGGCCTACGGAACGGCGATCGGGTCGGCGCTGGGCGCGACCGCTGAGCTGGAACGGCGGTGGAGGCCCGCCGCGACCCACGCGGCGGTGAGGCCGAGCACGGCCCACACCACGAGCACGGTCAGGGGAACGGTGGCGCCGGCGCCGTCGAAGAAGACGCTGCTACGCAGCAGGCTGCCGCCGGCGCCGGGGGGAAGCAGCTGGCCGATGGCTCCGGCCGGCTCCGGCAGCAGCTCCGGGGCCGAGGTGATGCCCGAGAGCGGGTTGCCGACCAGGACCATGAGCAGCGCCCCGAGCGCGGCGCCGGCCCGGCCGAGCAGGGCGGTCAGGCCAGTGACCGCCGACCCGACGGCCAGGACGGTGAGGCCGAGCACGCTGGCGCGACGAGGTTCTCGGCG
>DATHIG010000129.1:0-6036 GCA_035490035.1 Actinomycetes bacterium | reverse complement strand
GAGCGTCTGATCGCCGTGCTGCCCTTCTTCCATATCTACGGGCTGGTGGTCCTCATGGCCTCGGCCGTGTGGCGCGGCTCCACCCTGGTCACCATGCCCCGCTTCGAGCTCGAGCAGTTCCTTCGCCTGCTCCAGGAGCACCGCATCACCCGCGCCTACCTCGCGCCGCCGATCGTGGTCGCGCTGGCCAAGCACCCGCTGGTCGACCAGTACGACCTGTCGGCCCTCGAGTCGGTCTTCTCGGGCGCCGCCCCCCTGGACGCCAGCATGGAGCGGGCCTGCGCCGAGCGGCTCGGCTGCGAGGTGGTCCAGGGATGGGGCCTGACCGAGACCAGCCCGGTGGTCACCACCAACCACAACACCCCCGACGGCCCCCGACCCGGCTCGGTCGGCGTGCTGCTCCCCAACACCGAGGCCAGGGTGGTCGACCCGGCCACCGGCGCCGACGTCTCCCGCGGCGAGGTCGGCGAGCTGCTGGTCCGCGGTCCCCAGGTGATGAAGGGCTACCTGAACGCCCCCGACGCGACCGCCGAGATGCTCGACCCCGACGGCTGGCTGCACACCGGCGACCTCGGCAAGATCGATCAGGACGGCTACGTCTTCATCGTCGACCGGGTCAAGGAGCTCATCAAGTACAAGGGCCTCCAGGTCGCGCCGGCCGAGCTGGAGGCCATTCTCCTCTCCCATCCGGCGATCGCCGACGCGGCCGTCGTCCGCAGTCCCGACGAGGAGGCCGGCGAGGTCCCCAAGGCGTTCGTTGTCGCCAGGACACCGCTGGACGCCGAGGAGGTCATGGCGTTCGTGGCCGAGCGGGTCGCCCCCCACAAGAAGGTCCGCAGGGTGGAGTTCGTCGACGAGATCCCCAAGGCGCTGTCCGGCAAGATCCTCCGCCGGGTGCTGATGGAGCGGGACCGCCAGGCAGCTCGGTAGTCCGTCGGGGCTACGCAGGCCGGGGCACAGCGGCTCCGTAGAGATACCTAGGTTGCTTCCGCCCTGGTTGATGTACGTTGCCAGCATGGTGGCAGCAATGTGGCCAGCGGCGGCCGGCGAGCCTCCCCGACCCGGCCGAGCTTCCCCCCCGCCGCCGGCCGGCCGCGCCGTGCCGTCGCTGGGGCCGTTCGCCGAGCTTCTTGGCCAACCCTACCAACGGCTCAAGGTTGCCGTGCTTCGCGAGCTGGCCGGGCTGTCGGACCCGAGCTGGTCGCTGTCCCACGCCGAGCAGGCCCTGACCTGGCTCGACTCGGCGACGGCCAACCGGCTGCTGTCGGAGCTGCGGACCGATGGACTGGTGGTCGAGGTCGCCCGGCACGGCGAGCGGGCCGGCCCGGCGGCATGGCGCCTCTCCGACGAGGGGCACCTGGTGGCAACGGTCTGCGCCGTGCTGGCCGCCCCGCGGATCGCCCCTGATCGGGCCGTCAAGGTCCTGGGGGCGGCGATGGCCCTGGCCAGGGCGGTCGGGGTCGACGAGCGGTCGGCGTTCGCACCCTTCGTCGCCGCCACCGCGGTGCTGGAGCACGACCAGGCCACCCTGCGCCGGTTGATCGACCAGGGCGCCGACGAAGAGCTGGCGGCGGCGGCCGAGGTCGCCGCCATCCACCTGGCCGACCTGGCCGAGATGGCCAGGGTGGTTGCGCGGCCCGGCGGCCACGAGGCCGAGCGGGAGTGGGCCGCGGCCGTCGCCGGTCGCCTTCGGTCCCTGATCGACGAGGTCCAGGGCGCCCCGGCGCCCAACCCCGGCCCGGCGCCCGACCCCGGCCCGGCGACCGACCCCGGCCCGGCGACCGAGTCCGCCTCCGCGGAGCCTCCGGACGCCACCGGGCCGACCCTTGACCTTGGCTCCAACCCGGCCGCCGAGGCGCTGCGGGCATTGGTTGCCGTGACCGACCCGGCGACGCTGGCCGGGCTGGTCGCCGGGCGGCTCCAGCTGCCGCCGGCGGTGGCCCCGGTCCGGGCCGGTGACGCCCTGGCCGCCCTGGACGAGCACCTGGGCCGGCCGGAGCCGGTGGTGGTGCCGCTGCCCGAGCCGACGTTGCTGCCGATCGAGTCGCCCGAGGTCGTGCCCGACTTCGTGCTCCTGGCCGCCGACGTCATCACCTGGCTGGCCGGGCTGGGCGAGACCGACCTGGCCAGGTGGGTGGTCGGCGGCACCTGGGCCGAGGCCACCGCCCGCATGGCCGCGGTGGTCGAGGCGTGGTCGCGCTGGGGGCCGGCCGGCGACGGCAGCCTGGCCGCCGAGCTCGACCCGCAGCCACGCTTGGAGGTGGTCGGGCACGACGAGGTCGGCGTCGTCTCCTGGACCCTCGTCCGCGCCCCGGCCGCCTCCTCACCACCCGGCCCCGAGGAATCTCCCGTCGACGACCTGAAGGTCGAGCTGGCCCCGGAGAACCGGGTCGGGTCCGACCGGCAGGGGGTGGCCACGTGAACGCGACCGAGGTGTGCCGGGTGCTGCTGGTCGGTCCGGTGGCCGCGGCCGACGTACCCGAGCTGGGCGAGCCAGAGACCCGCGAGGAGGTGCGGCGGCGGCTGGCCGAGGCCGGCTGCGAGCTCGCCTACTCGCCCCGGTCGGAGCGCTGGCTGGCCAGGCTGGACGGCCCCGTGCCGGAGCTGGAGGGCCACCACCCGGTGCTGGCCCTTGGCACGGCCGAGCTGTCGGTGCTCGCCACCTGCTGGCTGCATCTGCGGTTCCTGCCCGCCGAGCGGGCCCGGTCCGGCGACGGCCCGGCCGAGCGGCCGGACGAGACCTGGCTGGACCCGGACGACCTGGCCGAGCTGCTCGGGGCGAGGCTGGCCGGCACCGGCCTGCCGAGCGTGCTCGAACGGCTGGGCCGGGCCGGCTACCTCACCATGCGCGAGGGCCGGGTCGAGGCCGGGCCGCTGCTGGACACGCTGGACGAGCCGGGAGCCGCCGAGCAGGCACGCGCGCTGGTGGCCCGCCACCAGCGGCTCGCCCACCTGCGGCGCCGGGCCGCGGAGCTGGACGTCGAGCAGGGATCAGGGGGGGACCAGGACGATGCCACGGATTGAGGAGGTCCAGCTCGTCCACTGGGGGTCGCTGCGGCCCGACCCGATCCCGCTGCTGATCGACGGGATCAACGTGGCCACCGGCCCCAACGGCTCCGGCAAGACCTGCTTCCTCGACGGCATCAAGCTGCTGCTGGGCATCACCAGCTTCGCCCCCGGCCGCAGCTCCGACCGGTACATCTTCGACGGCGGCCCCGGCGGCGCGCCGGCCCAGCGGGCCTACCTGCGGGCCACCTTCAGCAACCCGGTGCTGCCGGCGCGTGGCGAGCGGCTGTTCGCGGCCGCCGACGAGCGCCTGCGCGACGCCGAGCGGATGACGGCCGTCTGCCTGGTGACCGCCGACAGCCGACGCTACCTGGTCCTGCCCGGCCTGCACCGCTGGGGCTTCGACCAGCCGCTGGCCGACGACCTGGACGCGTTCATGGAGGCCAACCCGGAGCAGCACTGGCTCGGCCCCCGGCTGTACGACGAGCTGCTGGACCGGGCCGGCATCACACGGGCGCTTCGCGAGGTGCTCGCCCTGCCCCAGGGAGCGATCGACCGGACCATGGACGAGCCGCCGGCCGGCCTGCTGGCCAAGCTGCTGGAGCTGACCGGGGAGCGGGTCCTGCTGGACGAGGTCGAGGCCCAGCGGGAACGGGCCGAGGAGGCGCGCGCCGCCTACCTGGAGGCGGTCGAGGCGGCCCGGGCCGAGCAGGACCGCCTCGGCGCCCTCCAGGGCCTTGCCGCCCGTCATCTGGAGTATGCCGGGCTGCGGGAGCGACTCGACCTGCTCCGCAACCTGGCCCGCCCGGCGGCCGAGCACCGCGACGTCGCCGTCCAGGTCGATGCGGCAAGGGCCGAGCGGGACGCGGTCGCCGAGCGGATCGCGGCCGACCGTGGCGAGCTTGACGCGCTGGGCGGGCAGGTGCCGGCGCTGGAGAGCAAGGCCAGCGCATCGGCCGACCAGGCCAAGGAGCTGGCCGACCGCGTGGCCGGGACCCGCGACGCCCGGTCCGCCCTCGAGGTCCGCCTGGCCACCGTCGAGGCAAGGGCCGAGGAGGCCCAGACGACCGCCGTCCGCCTGGCCAGCCTGGCCGGTGAACGGACCGTCGAGCAGGCCGAGGCAGAGGTCCACGCGGCCGAGTCCAGCCTGTCCGCGGTCCTTGCCAGGCGCGAGGAGCTCCGCGCCACCATGGGCGACGTCCAGGCCCGCATGGCCGTGCTCGCCAAGGGGGGTGTACCGGTGCCGGCGGAGGTGACGGCCTTCCGAGCCCGGCTGGCCGAGGCCGGCATCGAGGCATCGGTCGTCGCCGAGATCCTGGAGCTGGCCGACGAGGCGGCCGGCGAGGCGGTGAGGAAGCGGGCCGAGGCCGCCCTGGGCGACGCCCTCTGGGCGCTGCTGGTGCCCTCCCACGCCTACCGGCAGGCGACCGGCCTCGCCGTCGAGGCCGGCTACCGCTGGGGGATCGCCCGTGGCGGGGCCGGCGACCCACGGGCGGCCCTGACCGGCGTGCTCGGTCCGGTCGAGGCCGGCCTGCTGCTGGAGCGGGCCGACGCCCAGGCCGCCCACGACGCCGCCCAGGCCCACGGCCTTGCCGGCAGAGGGCTCGACGCGGTCGCCCCGGACGGGATGCGCTACGGCGCGGCCGTCTCCCGGCTGGAGGCCCCGGAGCAGCCGGTGCTGGGCCGCAGGGCAAGGGAGCTGCACCTGTTCGGCCTCAAGGCCGAGGCGGCACGGCTCGGCGAGGAGGTTGCGGCCTTGGACGCGGCCGTCGCCGAGCTGCGCGGGGCCTGGAACCGGGCGATGCACGTGCTCGACGCCGTCCAGCGCCTGTCCGACCTGCACGGCCGGGTCGCCGAGGCCGAGCAGGTCCGGAAGAAGGCAGGGGCCGACCGGCCCGAGCTGGCCGCGCGGGAGCGGGCGCTGGCCGGCGAGCTACGGGAGCTCGACGGCGCCCTTGGCGCGGCCAACGCCGAGCTGGCGCTGGCCAGGCGGCGCCAGAACGACATCGAGACCCGCCTGGCCGCGCGCCTGCCCCAGCTGGCCGAGCTGGACGGGGGGCTTGCCGGGCTGGAGACCGAGCTGGCCGGACGGCCGCTCGACGCCGAGCAGCGGGCGCTGCTGGACGCCAGCGACCTGCCTGGCACCGAGTCGGTGCTGCGCGACATCGACTGGCTCGGCGGCCAGGTCGAGGACGAGCAGCGCTTCCCGGCCGATGTCCGCGACCCCGCGCTGGTGACCGGACGCGAGCGCCAGGAAGCGGCCGTCGAGGAGGCCAACCAGCTCGCCGAGCGGCGCAAGCGCGAGCTGGACGAGCAGCTGGAGCGGGTCGAGCTGGCCCGGCGGCGCTTCGAGGACGGGGTCAGGGAGGTCGTCCAGCGGCTCAGCGGCGAGTTCGCCCGGGTCTGCCAGACGGCCGGCGCCGAGGGCGAGCTGCGCCTGCTGGCCGGCGACCGGCCGGAGGAGTACGGGCTCGACGTGCTGGTCGCCCACCGGCCTGGGGAGCGCCGGCGCTCCTACCGGGACGCCGCCCACTCGGGGGGCCAGCGGGCCACCATCGCCATCCTGCTGCTGCTGGCCACCATGGGCGCGGCCGAGGCGTCGGACCTGCTCATCATGGACGAGCACATCGCCCACCTGGACTCGACCAACATCGACCACGTGGCCGCGCTCATGCACGCCCTGGCCGACCGGGTCCAGTTCGTGCTCGCCACCCCGACCAACGCCGAGTCGCTGCGGCTGTCCTGGTGCGACCTCCAGCTGGCCTTCCTGCCCCGCGACCCGGGCCGCGCCTACAGCCCGCCGATCCGGCTGCTCAGCCGCCTCGGGGTCGGCGACCTGGAGGAGCGCGTCCCCGATCGGGAGCTGTCGGCCAGCAGTTGACGTGGAGCTGGTCCGGCGGCGGTCTGATGGCGCGCCGCCGGACCAGGCCGTTGAGGGCTAGACGACCCGGCGCCTCCCCCGGCCGACCACCATCCGGTAGAGCACCAGCAGGATGATGGCGCCGATGATCGCGGTCAGCCAGGTGCTGA
>DATHIG010000128.1:0-12745 GCA_035490035.1 Actinomycetes bacterium | reverse complement strand
GCCATCAGGGCCTGCTCGGGGCTGGGCAGGCGGGAGGACGCTCGCTTGGCGTCGACCACCCGGGAGCGGAGGTGGACCAGCATCTGGGGGATGTCGATGGCGACCGGGCAGACGTCGTAGCAGGCGCCGCACAGGGTTGAGGCATACGGCAGGCTGGCGTTGTCGGCGACCCCGGTCAGCTGGGGGGAGAGCACCGCCCCGATCGGGCCAGGGTAGACGCTGCCATAGGCGTGGCCGCCGGTGCGCTCGTAGACCGGGCAGACATTCAGGCAGGCCGAGCAGCGGATGCAGCGCAGCGCGGCCCGGCCCTGGGGGTCGGCCAGGGTGGCGGTGCGGCCGTTGTCCAGCAGCACCAGGTGGAACTCGCCCGGCCCGTCACCGTCGTGCACGCCCGTCCACATGCTGGTGTAGGGGTTCATCCGCTCTCCGGTGCTGCTGCGGGGCAGCAGTTGCAGGAAGACCTCGAGGTCGCGCCAGGTCGGGACCAGCTTCTCGATCCCCATCACCGTGATCAGCACCCGGGGCAGGGTCAGGCACATGCGGCCGTTGCCCTCGGACTCGACCACGGCCAGGGTCCCGGTCTCGGCCACGGCGAAGTTCGCCCCCGAGACCGCGACCTGCGCCTGGAGGAACTTGCGCCGCAGGTGCAGCCGGGCCGCCTCGGCCAGCGCCCTCGGCTCGTCGCTGAGGTCGACCGGTGCGGCAAGGCCGACCTTGGCCATCTCGCGCAGGAAGATCTCGCGGATCTCGGAGCGGTTGCGGTGGATCGCCGGGACCAGGATGTGGGATCCGGTGTCGTGGCCGAGCTGCACGATCAGCTCGGCCAGGTCGGTCTCCCAGGCGGCGATCCCGGCCGCGGCCAGGGCCTGGTTGAGCCCGATCTCCTGGGTGGCCATCGACTTGACCTTGACCACCTCGCCGGCCCCGGCCGCGGTGACCAGGTCGACCACGATCCGGTTGGCCTCGGTGGCGTCGCGGGCCCAGTGGACCGTCCCGCCGCGGGCGCTGACCTGCTCCTCCAGCTGCGCCAGGTAGCCGTCAAGGCCGGCCAGCACCTGGTCCTTGATGGCCGCGCCGGCCGCCCGCAGCTCGGCCCAGTCCGCCAGCTCGTCCACCACCTGGGCCCGCTTGGCCCGGATGGTCCCGGTCGCCTTGGCCAGGTTGCGCCGCAGCTGGGAGTCGGCCAGCGCCGCCCGGGCGGCCTCGGGGAAGCTCCGGTCGCCCCGCAGGTGACCGACCCCGGGCGGCGCGGTCGGCATGCCGAGGAACACCTGCCCCCCACGGCTCATCCGACCACCTCCCCGGTGCGGGTGGAGGCCAGGATCTCGGCCAGGTGGACCGTCCTGACCCCGGCCCGCAGCCGCGACAGCCCCCCGCCGATGTGCAGCAGGCACGAGCTGTCGCCGGCCGAGCAGACCTCGGCCCGGGTGGCGAGCACATGGCGCATCTTGTCGGCCAGCATGGCCGCGGAGGTGTCCGGGTTCTTGACCGCGAACGTCCCCCCGAACCCGCAGCACACCTCGGCCTCCGGCAGCTCGACCAGGTCGATCCCCCCGACGGCGCGGAGCAGCCGCAGCGGACGGTCCCCGACCCGCAGGACCCGCAGCGAATGGCAGGTCGGGTGGTAGGTCACCCGGTGCGGGTACCAGGCGCCAACATCCTCCAGCTCGAGCACGTCGACCAGGAACTCCGACAGCTCGAACGTCCGCGACGCCACCTCCTCCGCGGCCGCTGCCAGGCCCCGGTCGCCAGCCTCCCTCGCCAGCCAGGCGTGCTGATGGCGGACCGACCCGGCGCACGACCCGCTCGGCACCACCACCGCCTCATACCCCTGGAACGCGGCCACGTGCCGGCGCACCAGCGGCATCGCCTCCCGCGTGTACCCGGTGTTGATGTGCATCTGCCCGCAGCAGGTCTGCGAGCCGGGCACCTCCACCGTGTGCCCCAGCCGCTCCAGCAGCCCCACCGTGGCCTTGCCGACATCGGGGAACAGCCCGTCGACCAGGCAGGTCACGAACAAGGCGACCCGCACGCTCAGCCCTCCGAGGTTCCGTTCCCCACCGATCGCGGGGAGGAGCAACAGCGAGAAGGTACGCCATCCGGCCGCCGAGGGCGCCCCTCCCATCCCGCCATTGCGGCGGAGGGGCCGTCACCAGACGTCGCCGGCGCGCCAGTCGCAGGTCAACGGGGCCGTGAGGTCGAGGTCGCCGGTCGTGGGGGTGCGGAGGACCAGCACGCTGCCGTCCTCCTCGGCGGTGCGAACCGGGCCGCCCGGTGCGTCGACGAAGGTCGGGCCCTGCCAGCGCTCCCAGCCGAGCCGCTGGTAGAAGCCCGGGATCCCGGTGCCGTCCGAGAGGGCTCCCAGCTGGCATCGCTCCTTGATGATCCGATCGGCTTCCTGCATCAGCAGCCTGGCCAGGCCTTGGCGGCGGCGGTCGTGCCGGGTGGCGACCCCCTCGACGTAGCCGGTGCGCAGGGACCGGCCCTGGGCCAGCAGGGTCCGGCGGACCACGGCGGCGTGGGCCACGATCTCGCCCTCCTCGAGGACCAGGAGGTGGGTCCCGCCGACGGCGTGCCGCCAGTCGTCCTCGGTGAACCGGTCCCCGAACTCCTGGAAGAGGAGCCGGCGCAAGGCCGCCAGCTCGACGCCGGTCAGGTCCGCTGAAGCGGCGCTACGCAGCCGCGCCATGTGCGGTGCCGGCCTTGGCCAGCTTGGCTTCGGCCAGGAGCGAGCCGGACAGCGCGGCGACCAGGACGACCAGCTGGGCCAGGGCCGAGACCGTCAGTCCGAGGGGGATGGTGGCCATGGCAAGGGCGGCCGCGCCGGCGCGAAGGTGGCCGGTCCCGATCTGCAGGGTGCGGCGGAACAGGACGTCCCCGACCAGGAACAGGGCCACGCCGCCGGCGAGCATGAGTGCGTGGGCCAGGTCGAGCTGGTCGAAGGCGTGGCCGATCGCGTCCTTGAGTCCGGCGGCCAGGGCGATGATCCCGAGCAGCATCAGCAGGTGCCAGTAGCCGAACGCCCGGATGGCCACCGCGCCCCGGCGGTCGTCGGGGACGGCGGCCAGCGCGCGCTCGGCGCGGGCGTCGTCGCCGCCGAAGTATGCCCACCAGAGGCAGGCGGCGAGCAGGAGCCCGAGCACGGCGACGCTGGCCAGGGCGAGGTTGACCGGCAGGTCGGCGGCGCCGATGCCGATGGCAACGATCGACTCCCCGAGGGCGACGATCACCACCAGGCCGTGGCGCTCGACGAAATGGGCCGGCGCGATCCGGAAGCCGCCGGTGCCGGCGAGCCGCGGGGTGAACCATTCCATCGCCACCGCGGCCGCCCACAGCAGGTAGGCGGCCGTGCCCTCGACCAGCACGGCGGCAAGCACCAACAGGGCGGAGGCGAGGTTGAACGGGGCCAGGCGGATGACCGCCCGGATGGTGTGGGCCACCGACGTCCGCGAGTAGAGCCCGGCGTGCACGCTCACGATCACCAGGTAGGCGACCCCGAAGGCGGCGTCGCCCTCGGAGAAGGCCCGCGGGACGGCAAGGGCCAGCACCAGGAACCCGGCCATGCCGCCGAGCAGCAGCAGCCGCCGGGCCGCGCGGTCGGTTGCGACCGCGTTGGTCATCCAGGCGTAGCCGCCGTACATGTAGAAGATCACGCTCAGCATGAGCACCACCCGCAGCAGCCCGCGCGGGGTCGGGTCGTCGCTCAGCACCGACGTCAGCTGGGTGATGGTGAAGACGAAGACCAGGTCGAAGAACAGCTCAAGGGTGGAGACCCGCTCGACCCGTTCGACCCGATCGGGCGGTTGGCTCACTCAGACTCCGCGCTCGGCCGGGAGCCGCCCGGCCTCGACGGCCTTGCGGAGCGCCTCGTGGTCGGCCTCGGTCTGGTCGGCGTAGGCCCTGGCGAAGCGGGCGAACGCCCGGTCGGCGCTGTCGCCCTTGCCGAGGTAGCCGGACAGGACCGTGGCCCCGGTGGAGCGGGCGTGGCCCTTGGCCAGCAGGGTGCCGCACACCCGCGAGTAGTCCATCAGGGCCGACCCGTCCATCCCGTCGACGGTGATCGCGCCCTTCATGTCGCGGAACTGGCGGACGTAGTAGTCGCGGTCCTGGACGGTGGTCCAGCCGAGCAGGGGGTCGCTCACCGTCTGTAGGGTCTGCTGGTACTCGACCACCCGCTGGCCCTGGTGGGCGTGCCAGGCGGTGTCGCCGTGGACGAACTTGGCCACGCACGACCGCCTGGCCTGCTTGAGCTGGAGGAAGACGACGTCATTGGGGTCGTTGCCCTGGAGGAGGGCGACGAACGCGCGCAGCCCGACGCTGCCGACGCCGACGACCTTGTGGGCGATGTCGACCACGACGTAGTAGCCGAGCAGGCGGCGCCAGTGGGGCGGCAGGGTCTGCAGGTACTCCTCGAGGCCCTCGATCAGCCGGTCGGTCTCCCGCTCGGACCCATGGGTGACCACCGGCGGCTGGTCGACGATGTGACGGACGCCGCCGCGCTCGCGGGTCAGCTTGGGCAGAGCACGGTCGCTGGTCCGGGTCCGGGCCCGCTTGGCCGCCCGCTCGATCTCGCCCCGCAGCGACCAGTCGGCCATCTCGGCCCGCATCCGGTCGATGTCCAGCCGGTCGAAGGAACGGGTCAGCAGCGGCTGGCCGCCCAGCTCCCGCAGCTGCCGCCGGTAGGCGTAGGCGCAGCGCAGGACGGCGTCCTCGCAGGTGTCCTCCGACAGGCCGTTCTGGCGGCCGGCCACCCAGACACTCGCGGTCAGCCGGCGCAGGTCCCACTCCCAGGGCCCAGGGTGGGCCTCGTCGAAGTCGTTGAGGTCGAAGACCAGGTTGCGCTCGGGCGAGGCGTAGAAGCCGAAGTTGCCCAGGTGGGCGTCGCCGCAGATCACCGGCTCCACCCCGGTCCGCGGCAGGTGGGCGAAGTCCTCGGCCATCAGCGCGGCCGACCCGCGCAGGAACGAGTAGGGCGAGGCCATCATCCGGCCGATCCGCACCGGCACCAGCCGCTGCAGCCGGCCCTCGTGGGCCTCCTCGACCAGGTCCAGCGGGTCGGGCCGGTCCTCAGCTGGTCGCCAGCGACCAAGGACGCCGCGCTTGACCTGGTCGCGCAACGCCCGCCCGGCCGCCAGCCGCTCCTCGTTGGTCGGCAACGAGGTCCGAAGGACGCTCGCCATGGTTCCTCCCACCGCCGCGCGGTTGTTGGCTGCCATCATCTTGCCAGCGCTCGAGCAGCCTAGCTGGTGGCGTGTCGCAGGTGTGGCCGAGACGCCGACGCCGGCCACAGCGCCGTGCTCGGGGAGTGGGCCGGCCCACTGCTCGCCCAGGGCCGTCCTGGCCGGCTCGCTGTCGCACCTGCTGGCCGAGGCGTGGTCGCCGGGTCGGCCGCTGGGCCGCTGTTCGACTGTGGCCAGCAGCCCTGCTCAGCTGGCCTGATACCGTTCAAGTTCCTGCTTGACAACGGGCAAAAACGGACTTATAAACAGAGAAACAGACGTTGATCGGACAGGAGCCAACATCTTCGCCGAGCAGCGCCAGCAGCGCATCGCCGAACAGGCCCGCCTCGCCGGCCGGGTGGACGTGGCCGCGCTGGCCGCCGAGCTGGAGGTGACGGCCGAGACCGTGCGCCGCGACCTGACCGCGCTGGAACGCCAGGGGGTGCTGCGGCGGGTCCATGGCGGCGCCATCCCGTTCGAGCGGCTCGGGTTCGAGCCTGGCCTGGCCGCGCGTGACACGGTCCGGCGAGCCGAGAAGGAGCGGATCGCCAAGGCCGCCCTGGCCGAGCTGCCGGTCGAGGGCTCGGTGCTGATCGACGCCGGCACCACCACCGCCCGCCTGACCGAGGTGCTGCCGGCCAACCGCGAGCTGACCGTCGTCACCAACGCCCTCCCGATCGCCCTGACCCTCTCGGTCCGTCCCGGCCTGACCGTCCTCATGGTCGGCGGTCGCGTCCGCGGCCGGACCCAGGCGGCGGTGGACGACTGGGCTTTGCGGGCGCTCGGCGACACCTATGTCGACGTCGCCTTCGTCGGCACCAACGGCATCTCCATCGACCGCGGCCTGACGACGCCCGACCCGGGCGAGGCGGCTGTCAAGCGTGCGATGCTGGCCGCCGCCAGGCGGGTGGTCGTGCTCGCCGACCACACCAAGGTCGGAGCAACCCATCTCGCAAGGTTTGGAGGACTGACCGACGTGGACATGCTGATCACCGACTCCGGACTGGACGCCGACGTCGCCGCCCGGCTGGAGGCGGCCGGACCCACGGTGGTGCGCGCATGATCGTGACCCTCACCCCCAACCCGAGCGTCGACCGCACCATCGAGGTGGACGCCCTACACCGAGGAGCCGTGCTGCGGGCCCGGTCCTCGCGCGTCGACCCCGGCGGCAAGGGCGTCAACGTGTCGAGGGCGCTGGCCGCCAACGGCCGCAAGACCCGCGCGGTGCTGCCGGCCGGCGGCTGGGAGGGGGAGCAGCTGGCCGCCCTGCTGACCCCGGCCGACGTCGAGGTGGTGGTCGTCCCCGTCGCCGGGTCGGTCAGGGCCAATGTCAGTGTGGTCGAGCCCGACGGCACCGTGACCAAGCTGAACGAGCCCGGCCCGCAGCTGAGCGCGGCCGAGATCGAGGCGGTCACCGCCGCCGCCGTCGCCGCCGCCGCCGACGCCGAGTGGCTGGCCGTCTCGGGCAGCCTCCCGCCGGGGGCGCCCATCGACTTCTACACCCCCCTGGTCGAGCGGCTGCGAACGGCCGGGACCAAGGTCGCGGTCGACTCCAGCGGCCCGCCCCTGCTGGCCACCCTGCCCGCCGGCCCCGACCTGATCAAGCCCAACCGCGAGGAGCTGGCCGAGGCCACCGGCCGCTCGATCGCCACCCTGGGCGACGTGATCGCCGCGGCCGAGGAGCTACGGAGCCAGGGCGCCGCCGCCGTGCTGGCCAGCCTCGGCGCTGACGGGGCGGTCCTGGTCGACGCGACCGGCGCCACCTTCGGCTCGGCCGTCGTCGAGCGGCCGCGCAGTGCCGTCGGCGCCGGCGACGCCATGCTGGCCGGCTTCCTGGCCGGCGGCGGCAGCGGCCCCCAGGCGCTGGTCGAGGCGCTGGCCTGGGGCGCGGCCGCGGCCAGCCTGCCCGGCAGCCGCATGCCGACCCCCGACGACCTCGACCACGCCGCCGTACGGCTGGCCGACCGCATCGATCCCGACCACCCCCTCAAGGAACGGAGCTGACGCCCCATGGCGGATCTCATCACCCCCGACCTCGTGGACCTCGAGCTGTCCGCCACCGAGCGCGGCCAGGCGACCCGCTCCCTGGCCGAGCGGCTGCAGGCCGCCGGACGGGTCACCGACCTCGAGGTGTTCATGGCCGACGTGCGCGCCCGCGAGGCCCAGATGCCGACCGGCATCGAGGGGGGCATCGGCATCCCGCACTGCCGCTCGGAGTCGGTGACCGAGCCGACGCTGGCCTTCGGCCGTAGCGCCCAGGGCATCGACTGGGGCGCCGCCGACGGGCCGGCCCACCTGATCTTCCTGATCGGCGCCCCCGCGGGCGGCGGCGCCGAGCACATGACCATCCTGGCCTCGCTGGCCCGGCGGCTCATCCACGCCTCCTTCCGGGAGGCGCTGCAGCAGGCGCCCAACCCGGAGGCCGTAGTCACGCTGGTGAAGAAGGAGGTGCTGGGGCAATGAAGATCGTCGCTGTGACGTCCTGCCCCACAGGAATCGCGCACACCTACATGGCGGCCGAGGCGCTCGAGCAGGCCGCCAAGGCAGCCGGGCACGACATCCAGGTCGAGACCCAGGGTGCGGCCGGGGCCGAGGCCATCCCGGCCGAGGCCATCGCGGCCGCCGACGCGGTGGTGTTCGCCGCTGACGTCGAGGTGCGCGACCGGGAGCGGTTCGCCGGCAAGCCGCTGGTCCAGACCTCGGTCAAGCGGGCCATCAACGACGCCCCCGGCCTCATCGGCGAGGCCGAGGCGGCCGCCCGGTCCGGCGTGGCCACCCCGACGGCCGATGCGGCCGCGCCGGCCGGCGGTGCCGGGCCGGCCCCGGCGACCAAGGTCGACCAGCAGGCTCACCTCGGCACCCGGCTCCGCCAGTGGCTGATGACCGGGGTCAGCTACATGATCCCGTTCGTGGCCGCCGGCGGCATCCTGATCGCCATTGCCTTCCTGATCGGCGGCCCCGAGGTGGCCAACAAGGTCGACGGCGGCGCCTTCGGGGGCGTGGAGTACCCGCCGGTCGAGGACCTGTCCAAGCTGGTCGTCCAGGCCGGCTACGCCGGGCTGATGTTCAAGATCGGCGCGACTGCATTCTTCATGCTGGTCCCCATCCTGGCCGGCTTCATCGCCTACGCCATGGGTGACCGGCCGGCCCTGGTCGCCGGCATCGTGGCCGGCCTGCTCGCCAACGAGATCGGCGCCGGGTTCCTCGGCGGCCTCGCCGGCGGTCTGCTCGCCGGTGCGGTCGTCCTGGCCATCAAGCGGGTCAAGGTGCCGCGCGGCGTCGCCGGCGTCATGCCGGTGGTGGTCATCCCGCTGGTGTCGACCCTGGTGGTGGGCGCGCTGATGCTGGTCGTGATCGGCCAGCCGATCGCCGCCCTCCAGAGCGGCCTGACCGACTGGCTGGACGGCCTGTCGGGCAGCAACGCCATCCTGCTCGGCATCCTGCTCGGCCTGATGATGGCCTTCGACATGGGCGGGCCGGTCAACAAGGTCGCCTACGCCTTCGGGATCGGCGCCCTGGCCAGCGGCAACCTCAAGGTGATGGCCGCGGTCATGGCCGCCGGCATGACCCCGCCGCTGGGGCTCGCCCTGGCCACCGTGGTCCGCAAGAACCTGTTCACCAAGGCCGAGCGGCAGGCCGGCGAGGCGGCCTGGCTGCTGGGGGCGTCGTTCATCACCGAGGGGGCGATCCCCTTCGCCGCCGGCGACCCGCTGCGGGTGATCCCCTCGCTGATGGTGGGCAGCGCCCTCACCGGCGCCCTGGTGATGGGCTTCGGCAACACCTCCCGGGCACCGCACGGCGGCATCTGGGTGGTCGGCCTGATCGGCAAGCCGGTGCTCTACATCATCGCCATCCTGATCGGCACGGTGGTCACGGCCGCCTCCGTTGTCATCCTCAAGTCGGCCGGCCGCGGCGAAGTCGAGACCGAGACGGCCGCGACCCGGGCCGCCACCGCGACCAGCTAGCACGCCGGCACCCGACGACGGTGCCCTCCGGCGGCCTTCGAGCCCCGGAGGGCACCGTCCCAAAGCGAACCTTGGCCATCCCGCCGGGCATCGTCAGGTCAGCTTGGAGGCGGCGGTCTGGAGGGTCTCGGCGGCGTAGCGCAGCCCCTCCATCTGGTCGAGCTCCTGGTCCTCGTGCTCGATGTTCACCGCCATGTCGGGGTCGATCTTCTTCAGCGCCTGGAGGAAGCCGGTCCAGAAGGCGACGTCGTGGCCGCGGCCCACGGCCACGAAGTCCCAAGAGGAGTTCTCCGGCCAGCGGCTGAGGGTGTAGCGGCCGCCAAGGGAGAGGGCGCCCGGGTCGTCGGGGGCGACCCGCCCGAACCGGTCGTCGAGCACGCCGTTGACCTTGGCGGCCTGGTTGATGCGGGTGTCCTTGGCGGCCGCGTTGTAGACCAGGCCGCCCAGCCGCTCCAGGGCCGCGACCGGGTCGATCCCCTGCCAGAACAGGTGGCTGGGGTCCATCTCGGCGCCGACGTGGGTGGCGTCGATCTCGGTGGCCAGCCGCTCCATGGTGGCCGGGTTGTAGACCAGGTTGTGGGGGTGCATCTCGATGCAGACCTTGACGTCGGCGTCACGGGCCCGCGCCTGGATGTCCTTCCAGTAGGGGATCGCGACCTCATTCCACTGGTGGTCGCGGGCGTCGAGGTAGACGCTGTGCCACGGCAGGACCGTCCAGGAGGGCAGGCGGCCTCCGGGGTCGGAGGCGGGAAGGCCGGACATGGTGACGACGCGTTTGACCCCCAGCAGCGCCCCCAACTCGATCGCGTCGCGCACGTCCTGAGCGTGCCTCGGCCCGACCTCCGGGTTGGGATCCAGCGGGTTGCCGTTGCAGTTGAGCGCCGTCAGGGTCATGCCCGCGGAGCTGAACAGCCCCAGGTACTCGTCCCGGGCGTCCTGGCTGGCGCGGACCTGCTCGATCGGGAGGTGGACGGCGGGCAGGAACCCGCCCGAGTTGATCTCCGCGCTGTCCAGCCCCAGGTCGCGGAGCGTCTGGAGGGCCTCGGCGACGGGCTTGTCGTGCAGGCAGGCGGTGTAGGCACCGAGCAACATCGAGATCAGTCCTTTCCGACAGGTCCAACGGGGGGCGGGTCGACGACCACCTCGCCGCCGCCGGACTTGGCCGAGGCGACGACCGCGTCCAGCAGGCGCATGTTGCGGAGGCCCTCCTCGAACGAGGCGACGGGGGGCAGCCGATCCAGACCGGCCACCTGCTCAAGGAAGGCCCTGGCCTGGAACGCGAACAGGTCGTTCTGGCCGTAGCCGACGCCGGGGAAGTCCATCGGGAGGCCCTTGGTGAGGTACGGATGTGCGGGCCCCACCAGGACCTGCCGGAAGCCCTGGGTCGTGCCGGCCGGTTTGGGGTCGATGAAGCCGAACTCCCCGGCCCGGGCCAGGTCGAAGGTGGCCGCGCCCGAAGCCGTGAACAGCTCGAAGCCGAGCGAGTTGGCCAGGCCGTAGGCGGCGCGGGAGGCTGACAGCGTGCCGGTGGCCCCGGACGCGAACGTCGTCGTGAAGGTGACCAGGTCTTCGTTCTCCACCGGCTCGCTCACGTCGCTGACCTCGGCGGCGGCGTGGCCCACGGCCGTGCCGAGCGGGAGCGCGCGCTCGGTGACGAAGGTCGAGAGCACGGCGCCGCGGACCGACTGGATGGGACCGCAGACGAACTCGGCCAGGTCCAGCAGGTGGCTGCCGATGTCGGAGAGGGCGCCGGAGCCGGGGCCACCCTTGTAGCGCCAGCTCATCGGCCCGCCCGGGTCGCACGCGTAGTCGCACCAGTAGTGGCCGTTGAAATGCAGGGGCCGGCCGATGCCGCCCTGTGCCACCTGTTCCCGGATGGCGGCGATCGCGGGGGAGCGGCGGAAGGTGAACCCGATGCCGGCCTGCCGTCCCGACGCCCGCGCCGCCGCCACCATCGACTGCGCGTCCTCGACGCTGGGGGCCATCGGCTTCTCGCACAGGACGTGCTTGCCGGCGGCCAGCAGGCCCTCGACGATCTGGCGGTGGAGCGGGTTGGCGACGACCACGCTGACCACGTCGATGTCCGGCGCCGCGGCGATCGCCTCCCAGCCGGACTCCGCCCGCTGGTAGCCGAATCGGTGGGCGGTGTCGGTGGCGAACGCGGGGTTGACGTCGGCGACCGCGACCAGGCTGACCTCGGGCAGGCCCGCCTGGTAGAGCGTCGACGCCGAGCGGTATCCAGCGGCGTGGGCCCTGCCGGCCATGCCGGCGCCGATGACGGCCACGCCAATCGACGAATGTGCCACCTTCCACTCCCTTCCTCGTCTTTGAAGCGCTTGATTTGAAGCGCTTCAAAAGCTACTATGCGAGGCAGCGATGGAGATGTCAAGAGAGGGTGAAACGCCGGCCGCCCGGCGGCGTCCGAGGCTGGAGGATGTCGCCGCACGGGTCGGGCTGTCCCCTGCCTCGGTGTCGATGGTGCTGAGCAGCGCGCCCGGTCCGAGCGCGGCCACCCGCGAGCGGGTGCTGGAGGCGGCCGCCGCGCTGGGCTACCGCCCGGACAGGACCGCCAGCCTGCTCGCCCGCCGCCGGACGCACCTGGTCGGCGTGATGATGGAGGTCCGCAGCGCCTTCCATGCCGAGCTGGTCGAGGACATCCACGAGGCCGCCGAGCGGCAGGGCTACGACGTCGTGCTGAGCGCGGTGACCCGCACCCGTGACGAGCGCCGGGCCATCGAGACCCTGGTCGACTTCCGCTGCGAGGCCCTCATCCTCCTCGGCCCGGCGGCCCCGGCCTCGCAGCTCACCGCCCTCGACCGGCAGCTGCCCGTGGTGGTGCTGGGACGCCGGGTCGCCGCGGACGGCGTCGACGTGGTGCGCTCGGCCGACGACGCGGGCGTCGGTCAGGCCGTCGACCACCTGGTGGGGCTCGGGCACGGCGCGATCGCCTTCGTCGACGGTGGCGATGGGCCGATCGCCTCGGACCGCCGCCGCGGGTACCGCAAGGCCATGCGCCGGCACCGCCTCGCCGACCAGATCCGCATCGTCCCCGGCGACCACACCGAAGCAGCGGGCACGCAGGCGGCCCAGACGCTCCTGCGCGACGGCGACCTGCCGAGCGCGGTGGTGGCGTCCAACGACCGCTGCGCTCTCGGGCTGCTGGACGCGCTCAACCGGGCCGGGGTGGAGGTCCCCGGCGCGCTGTCGGTCGTTGGCTACGACGACAGCAGCCTGTCGCGACTCGCGCACGTGAACCTGACCACGGTCAGCCAGGACGCCAGGCAGCAGGCGGAGCACGCGGTGGCGGCGGCGGTCGAGCGGCTGGACAACGGCCGGACGGCACATCGGGAGGTCGTGCTGACCCCGCACCTGGTGGTCCGGGGCACGACCGCGGAACCCCACTCGCCGGCTGGAGGGTCGGCTCAGGACAGGACGACGCCGTGAGCGAGCAGGAGAAGTACACCCCGGACGAGTGGCGGACGCTGCAGCTCGCGCCGTTCTGGATGTTCAGCGCGGTGACCGGCGCCTACAACCGCTTCGATCCCCGTGACTACCAGGTCT
>DATHIG010000127.1:0-2062 GCA_035490035.1 Actinomycetes bacterium | reverse complement strand
CCACTCGTCGCGGCACCGGGCTCAAGCAGCCCGCGTGGGGCGGGCAGGCTCTGCGTTAGCTGTCCGTACCTGCCGGTGGGCCGTCTGGGTGGCGGCGGTCGCAGCGGGTGTGTACGAGGCGGTTGACGGTCCGGCCACCGTTGCCTGCGGTGCTGGTCTGGAAGGCCAGCGTGGCGCGCAGGGTTGCGTACCAGGCTTCCCCGTGGCTGGGGGAGTCCGGGGGGTTGGTGGTGTCGAGCAGCTGTTGTCCGCAGAGGGGGCAGGCTCCGTGCTGGGCGCGTAGCGCCTTGTGCCAGGAGTCGGCCAGTTGCGGGGTGGGCTGTCGGCGTCTGCGGTCGGCCCAGTACTGGGCGAGGGCTGGGTCATCGGGGGATGCCCTGCCGGTGACCACGACGTGCCGGACGATCTTGGTCCAGGCGTACCGGTGGAGGTAGGCGCCGCTGGCGCGGTCGCCGAAGACCCACTTGTCGTTCCTGGCCTTGTTGAACGGGCCGAAGTAGCGGGTGGTGACCCATCGTCGGCCCTTGTTGGGGTGCCTGCGGCGGGCCCAGGTGTAGGTGTGCCGCCACAGGTGGTGGTCCAGGGCGGCGTAGGCTTTCGTGGACACCCCGGTCCGGTGGTAGTTGGCTTGGCCGCGGATGATCGGGTTCAGTCGTTTGATCACCGCTTCGGTGGTGCCGCCGCGCAGGTCGCGCAGCTCGCCGGCCAGCCTGCGTCGGATCTTCTTCAACGCGTCCTTGCTGGGTTTGATGAGCACCTTCGTGCCGCCGCCGGGGTGGTAGCGGCGGATGGTGAAGGACAGGAAGTCGAACCCGTCGTCGAGGGGGACGATCCGGGTCTTGTCCTGGTTGAAGGACAAGCCCTTCGGCTTCAGCCAGGTGCTCAGCCTGTCCCGGACCGTTTCGGCCTGTTCGCGGCTGTGGCACAGGGCCACGAAGTCATCCGCGTAGGTCACGACGGTCGGGGTGCCGGGTTTGGTGTGGCCGTTGTTGTTATAGCGGACTCCGGCGGCTTCTTCTATTCCCTGCATGGCGATGTTGAGTAGCAGCGGTGAGATCACTCCGCCTTGGGGGGTTCCCTCGTCGGTCGGAGCGTACCGGCCCCGGTCGACCACGCCTGCTTTCAGCCATTCACGGATCTGTTCCCTGGCGGGGAACGTCCCGATCGCGTCTAGCAGGTGGTTGTGGTCGATTCTGTCGAATGCGGCTTTCAGGTCCGCGTCGAGTATCCACACACGCTTGGCGCCCTTGTGCGACACCGTGTTGAAGATAGCATCGATCGCGTCATGGCAGCCGCGACCCGGCCGGAACCCGTACTGCCGGGTGTCCAGCCTGGCCTCCCATTCGGGTTCCAACGCGTTACGCACCCTGGCCTGCTGGGCGCGGTCGGCGATGGATGGAATCCCTAACGGTCGTTCTCCGCCCTCTTTCGGTATGTACACCCGCCGCACCGGAAGCGCCGGCCCGGGACCGCCCCGGCGGTGCAGGTACCCCGCCAGTTCGGCCCGGGCGGGGGAGGTCAGCGCGACCTTCCCGTCGACGCCGGGGGTGCGGTGGCCGGTGTTGCGCTGGCTGGCCTGCCGCACGCTGACCAGCGTGTTGGCTCGGCTGCGCAGCAACACCGGTGGGCCGGCGGCGAGGTGCCCGCCGTGTGGCGGGTCCTTTTCCGCCGGCCCCCGGTCCGAACCACGCGGGCCCGTTTCCGAGCACGTAGCTCTCCAGTGACTACGCCGTGACCGCAATGCGGGTGCGTGCGTGGATGGCCTGGTGGCAGGGGGTGCAGACGACGAGGGTCTTCCTGCGCATCCTGGCCATGAGTTGCGCCCACGCGGGCTGTGGACGTCCCGGTTTGGTGAGGTCGGCGAGTCTGCGGACCTGATGAACCTCCACGTCCGCGTGTCGCTGACACCATTCACACCGGCCCGCGTGGAGCCGGGTGACCAGTTCCTTGCGGGTGGTGGCCGGGGCGGGTCGGCGGTCGTCGATGACCGCCTTCTTCTGCCGTCTCAGGGGGATTCCACCGAACCTTGCGACCAGTGGTTTCCTGCCTGCCCGTTCGACGG
>DATHIG010000126.1:0-2907 GCA_035490035.1 Actinomycetes bacterium | reverse complement strand
GGCGAGAGCCGGCTGCCGAACGGCACCTCGCCCTCACCTGGTAGCGGCGGGTGGACTCGAACCACCGACACAGCGATTATGAGCCGCTTGCTCTACCTCTGAGCTACGCCGCCGAGCCCCCGACCCCCTGGACCGGCCCGGGACCTCGGAAGTGTAGCAGCGATACCCAGCCCGCCGGTCAGGCCCAAATCGGGCGCTGCCAGCTTCGGTGCGGCCGTACGGGCGGCCGTGCGGGCGGCAGATCGCCCGTACGACCGGGTTCGCCGGCTATCTCGACGGCTGCCGTCAA
Source organism: Actinomycetes bacterium (assembly GCA_035490035.1). Taxonomy (GTDB): domain Bacteria; phylum Actinomycetota; class CALGFH01; order CALGFH01; family CALGFH01; genus CALGFH01. The sequence continues at coordinate 2,618 of DATHIG010000126.1, read as the reverse complement.
CCTCCCAATGTGGCCTTGCCGGCCTGGTCGACGTAGGCTTCCGCGGTCACTCGACCAGAGGAGGAGCCATGGACCCCAACGAGCGGGGGTCCCAGCCTCCCCCCGAAGCCAGGGGAGAGGCGGACCTCGCCCCCACCACCGAGTTCAGGGCGTTCCTGGCCGGCGACCCGATCCCCACCGGCGCCGACGCCGAGCGTCCGGCCGGGCCGGAGCCGGACGGCTGGCTGGCCCGCATCCGAGCCCTGTTCCAGGGCCGTTCCACCCGCTGAGCTCCGGCCGCCGCCACCCATGCCGGGCGTTGCCCACCCCGCGGTCCGGGTCAAACCCCGGTTGCGCGGGGTGCTCCACCAGTACGCCTTCTTCGTCTCGCTGGCCAGCGGCACCCTGCTGGTCCTGCTGGCCACCACCGCCAGGGCGTCGGTCGCGGCCGTGATCTACGCGGCCTCGGTGTCCGCCCTGTTCGGGGTGAGCGCCCTGTACCACCGCGTCACCTGGACCGGGCCGGCCCGGCGCCGGATGCGCAGGCTGGACCACGCGATGATCTTCCTGCTCATCGCCGGCACCTACACACCGGTTGGCCTGCTGGTCCTCCAGGGCAGGCTCGGCACCGTCGTGCTCGCCGTCGTCTGGGGCGGGGCGATCGCAGGCATCGTGCTCGAGCTGGCCTGGGCGGGGGCGCCGAGATGGCTCGGCGGGACCGTCTACCTGGCGCTCGGCTGGGTGGCGGTGGTGGCCATGCCGCAGCTGTTCGCCCGGCTCGGCGTCACCGGCGGGATGCTGATCGTGGCCGGCGGGCTGGTCTACTCGGCCGGGGCGGCCGTGTACGCCCTGCGCCGCCCCGACCCGGTGCCCGCCGTCTTCGGCTACCACGAGGTGTTCCACCTGCTGGTGATCGCCGGGGTTGCCGCGCACTTCCTGGCCATCAGCCTGTTCGTGATCCCGACCGGCTGAAGGTATCCGGCTACCGGCATCAGCGCGCATCCCCGCGACTGGCGTGGATTGCGCTCAGTTGGCGGCGAAGAGCTGCCATTGGTCGTCTACGCCCTTGAGGGTGTGGGTCCCGCGGTCCTCCAGCGCGATGTCGGAGCCCACGACCAGGTCCCGGACAGTCCGGGACACCAGGACCTCGCCGGGGCCGGCAGCGGCCATGATCCGGGCGCCGATATGGACCGCGATCCCGCCAACGTCATCGCGGCGGAGGTCCACCTCGCCGGTGTGGAGCCCAGCGCGGATCTCGATCCCGCTCGCTTGCAGCACCTTGCGCAGCGCCAGGGCGCAGCGGATGCCCCGACCAGGCCCGTCGAACACCGCCAGGATCCCGTCACCGGTGCCTTTGATCAGCCTCCCGCCCGCCTGGTCGACCACCCGGCGGGCCTCCTGGTCATGGAGGTCGAGCAGCTCCCGCCACCGCTGGTCGCCGACCTCCCGGGCGCGCTCGGTCGATCCCACGATGTCGGTGAACAGCACCGTGGCCAGCAGCCGCTGGGACGGTCTGGCGGCCTCGATCTCCAGCGTTTCCACCACCACGTCGCGGACGCCTCGCGAGAACTGGACGTCGTAGCGGTCGGCCGCCTGCTCGAACTCCGAGGACTTCCAGGAGGCCTCGCCCGCCACCGCCCTGTAGAACTGGCCGTCGAAGGTCACCCTGCTCGCGCCCCCGGTCACCTGGAACCTGGCCGCCGTGCCCGCGGGGCGATGGATGGTGACACCGCTGGCCCCGCCGGCAAACCGGAGCGGGACATGCCCGGCTGGTCGGGGCAACCTCACCTCGGCCTCCCTGGTGGTGTGCTGCACGTCCACGCCGAGGAGCTGGATCGCGCTCAGGTGGGCGCGCAGGTTCTCCAGGCCCCTGCGAGCGTCGATCCGCCAGCGCACCGACGGGTTCAGGGTGATCTCCGCGGCCTGCTGGCCCCAGTTGCGGGGGCGGAGTCTTGGACCGTACTCGATGGCGACCACCCCGCCCCGTACCCGGACCTTCGGCGGAGCGCCGTCGAACCGGGTCCGATAGAGATCCGGCAACGCCGGGTCGGTGTCGATGGTGATGTTGGCGGCGCGGATCAGCCGCAGCTGCCAGTTGCGGACTGGGCCCAGTGGAGATCCCGGCTGTGCCGCAGACAGATCATCGGCCATGGCGCCCTCGGCTCCCGAGCTCAGCGCTGCTTGCGCCGGGCCCGGTCGGTGCGCCAGCGGACGAACCGGCCACCCAGCCGCACCATGGGGCCGCTGGTGTTGAGTGGCCGCACCCGTGTGTTGTGGAACGCGGTGATCTGCCACTGTCCGTCGCGCCGTACCACCACCATGGTCTGCCGGGACAGCCGGCGGCGGAGCGGCTGCTGCCGCCAGCCTTCCACGATCGACCCGAGCAGGTGGACCACTGCCACGTCCGGGGTGAGGAAGCGGACCGATTCGACCTCGCCGACCAGCCGGCTGCCGTACAGCACGGTGGGAAAGAGATTCGCGTGGGAGCTGATGCTGTCGGCCTTGCCGCGTCGGGAGCCGTCAAATGACACGTAGTCGGCGTCGTCGGTGAAGTCGGCATGGTAGGCGGCGGCGTCGCCCCGCCCCCAGGCGTCGAACATGCCGTCGACCAGCGCCCGGATCTCCCACTCGTCCTGCCC
>DATHIG010000125.1:0-4791 GCA_035490035.1 Actinomycetes bacterium | reverse complement strand
GCTAGGCTTTCGCATGGGATCGGCTCGAGGGGTGGGAATTCTGCGCGCGATGAGGGCTGGCCGGGCATTGGCGTTGCTGCTCGCCGTCGTCCTGCTGGCTGCGGCCTGCGACGACGGCGGCGCCGTCGACGGCGACGGCCGTGAGACCGGCCGGGGGGTCAAGCGAGGGACGCTCCGGGTTGTCAACCACAGCGAAGTCGAGGCCCTCGACCCGGGCATCGCCTATGGCGCCGCCGACTTCGCCCTGCTGCGCGGGATGGTCAGGGAGCTGTACTCGTTCGACAGCCGCCTGGAGGGTGAGGCCGCGCTGACGCCCGTGCCCGACCTGGCCGACGGTCCCTACCAGCTCTCGCCGGACGGCCGCACCTACACCTTCCGGATCCGCCGTGGGGTCAGGTACGCCCCCCCGGTCGAGCGCGAGGTCCAGGCCAAGGACTTCGTGTACGCGATCGAGCGCCAGTTCGACCCCGACCACCCGTCACCCAACCCCTACCTGGGGCTCATCCGGGGGGTGGCCCAGTTCGCCGCCGGCAAGGCCAGGTCGATCTCCGGCATGCGGGCGCCCGACCGCCGCACCCTGGTCATCACCCTCGACCAGCCGGCCAACGACTTCCCCAGCATCCTCACCCTGCCCTTCTTCTCACCGGTGCCAGAGGAGCACGCCCGCAGGTACCAGCCAGGCCCCGAGTACGCCAGGCATGTGATCGCGTCCGGGCCCTACCGGCTCAAGCAGTACACGCCCGGCAAGCTCATCGAGCTGGTCCGCAACCCGAACTGGGACCCTCGGACCGATCCCCTTCGCAGTGCCTGGGTCGACCGGATCACGGTCACCATCGGCCGCTCCGAGGCCGGGATCCAGCAGGCGATCGAGGGCGGGGAGGCCGACCTCAACCTCGACAGCGTGCCCCCGCCCAACGACGACCTGCAACGCCTGTCCAGCGACCCGATGCTGGCCAAGCAGTTCGCGGTCGAGACGACCGGCTGCGTCCACTACCTGACCCTGCAGATGGACGCCGGGCCGACCACCAAGCTGGCGGTCCGCCAGGCGGTCAACTACGCCATCGACCGGCGGGCGGTGGTGCTGGCCCTTGGGGGCCGCTACGCCGGCGAGCCGGCCTCCACCATCCTCTCCCCCACCCTGGAGGGCTACAGCGCCTTCGACCTGTACCCGTCGCAGGACGCCGCCGGCGACCCCGACAAGGCGAAGGAGCTGCTGGCCAAGGCCGGCCACCCCGGCGGGGTCACCCTGACCTACGTCGGGCAGTCCTCGGAGAAGTGGAAAGCGCTGTACGAGGTGCTGCGGTCCTCGTTGCTCAAGGCCGGGATCCACCTGGAGCCGACCTTCTACAAGGGGTACGACGCCTACACCAAGTCGCTGCGGCTGCGGTCCAAGCGGGACGAGCACCACCTCGGCGCCGCCGGCGTCTGCCCCGACGTCCCCGGCAACGGCAGCCGCTCGATCATCGGCGTCCTGCTCGACGGGCGCATCATCTCGCCGACCTCCAACAACAACTTCGGCAGCTACAACAGCGCCAGGGTCAACGCCCTGATCGACCAGGCCTATGGGACCCGCGACACGCAGGCCCGCAACGCCCTCTGGGGCCAGATCGACCGGCTGCTGATGGAGGACGCGGCCTGGGCGCCGCTGGTCTACGACCGGAAGGCGTTCTTCTGGTCTTCTCGCGTCAGGAACTGGACCTTCACGCCCTGGCTGAGCAACCCCGACATCGCCAACCTCTGGCTGGACCCCAACACACCCTGAGCGGGAGAGCTTGACAGCATGCGCTCCAGCGGCGAGGTGAGTCGCCCCCTGGACGACGTCTTCGCCCATGTCGACGCCAACCGGGAGCTGTTCGTCGGGCGGCTGGCCGACTGGGTCAGGCGCCCCAGCGTCAGCGCCACCGGCCAGGGGATGCCGGAGGCGGCCGGCTACGCCCGCGACCTGGTCGCCGCCGCCGGGCTGGAGGCGGCGGTGATCGACACCCCCGGCTGGCCGCTGGTGCTCGGCCACCGCGCCGGCCCGCCCGGCGCCGCCACCGTGCTCGTCTACGGCCATTACGACGTCCAGCCGCCCGACCCGGTCGAGGCCTGGACCAGTCCGCCGTTCGAGCCGGAGATCCGCGACGGCCGGCTCTACGGACGCGGCGGTGCCGACAACAAGGGCCAGCACCTGGCCCAGCTCCTGGCCGTCGAGAGCCTGCTGGCCACCAGGGGCCAGCTGCCGTGCACGGTCAAGGTGCTGCTGGACGGCGAGGAGGAGATCGGCTCGCCCAACCTGGCCGCCTTCGCGGACCGGCACCGCGAGCAGCTCGCCGCCGACCTGGTGGTGTGGAGCGACGGGCCGGTCGACCCGGCGGGCGGCTGGCGGCTGGTCTTCGGGGTGCGGGGCATCGCCAGCTTCGAGCTGCGGGCCAAGGGGGCCAACCGGTCCCTGCACTCCGGCAACTGGGGCGGGGTCGTCCCCAACCCGCTGTGGACGCTGGTCCACCTGCTGGCCTCGATGAAGGACGACCAGGGCCGGATCGTCGTTGACGGGTTCCACGACGACGTCCGCCCGCTCGGGCCGGCCGAGCAGGAGGCGCTGCGCCGGCTGCCGGTCGACCTGGAGGCGGTCAAGGCCGACCTCGGCCTCGAGGAGCTGGACGCGCCGGTCGACCGGGGCTTCGCCGAGCGGCTGGCCGCCTGGCCGACGCTGACCATCAACGGGCTGCACGGCGGCTACGGCGGCCAGGGCACCCAGACCGTCCTGCCCGCCGAGGCGGTGGCCAAGTGCGACGTGCGCCTGGTCCACGCCCAGCGGGCGGCCGACGTCTACGCCAAGCTCGAGGCCCACGTCGAGCGGCACGCGCCCGGGGTCGAGCTGGTCCGCCAGGGGTCGATGGAGCCGTCGAGGACGCCACTGGACTCGCCGTTCACCGCGCCCATCGCCGCCGGCATGGCCGCGGCCCAGGGCGCCGACCCGCTGCTGGTCCCGGTGCTCGGGGGCAGCCTGCCGCTGCACGTCTTCACCGGGGTGCTGGGCCTGCCGACGTTCGGGGTGCCGTTCGGCAACCCCGACCAGGCCAACCACGCCCCCGACGAGAACCTCGACCTCCACCGGTTCCACACCGGCGTCAAGACGGCCGCCGCGGTGCTGGCCCACCTGGGCGCCGCCGGCGGTGACGACCGATGACCGCCGGGCCACGCCCGAGGGCGAAACTCGCTTTTTTCCGGGGCGCTTCCTCGGGCACCATGGCGGGGTGACCACGCCAACCCCCAAGGGACGCCTGCTCCGCCGCGGCCTGCGCGTGATCGGTCGGCAGGTCGCCCTCCACCCCCGACCGTTCGTGATCGCGGTCGCCGGGGCGATGGTGTACGCCCTGGCCACGGTCGGGCAGTCCTGGGTGCTCGGCCAGGTGGTCGACCGGGTGGTGACCCCCCGCTTCGAGACCGGCCGGTTCGAGGCCGGGGCGGCCATCGCCGCCGCCTGCGTGATCGTGGCCGTCGGGCTGGTGAAGACGGTCGGGATCATCTGCCGCCGCATCGCCGCCACCATGGTCCACGCCAACGTCCAGGCCACGCTGCGCGAGCGCCTGGCCGAGCGCTACCACCGGCTGCCGCTGACCTGGCACCACGACCACCCGGCGGGCGAGCTGCTGTCCCGGGCCGAGGGCGACCTTGACGCCGCCTCCGAGATCCTCTCTCCGCTGCCGTTCGCCACCGGGGTGCTGACCATGCTGGGCGCGACCGCGGTCTGGTTGTTCCTGGCCGACCCGTTCCTGGCCACCCTCGGGCTGCTGGTGGTCCCGGCCATCCTGGTCCTCAACCTGGTCTTCCAGCGCCGGGTGGAGCAGCCGACCACGCTCGGCCAGGAGCGGCTGGGGGCGATGTCGGCGGTCGCCCACGAGAGCTTCGACGGCGCCCTGGTGGTCAAGGCGCTCCAGGCCGAGCAGGCCGAGGGGGTGCGCTTCGCCGACAAGGCCGAGCTGCTGCGCGACGCCCGCATCGAGGCCGCCCGCGTCACCGCCAACTTCGAGGCCAGCCTCGACGCCCTGCCGGCCCTGGCCACCGTCGGCCTGCTGGTGATCGGCGTCTGGCGGATCGAGCAGGGCGCCATCACCGCGGGCACCCTCGTCGGCCTGATCAGCCTGTTCTCGCTGCTGATCTGGCCGCTGCGCCTGATCGGCTACGTGCTCGGGGACATGCCAAGGTCGGTGGCCGGCTACGACCGGGTGGCGCACGTGCTCGCCGAGCCGCTGCCCGCGGCCGTGCCGCCCGCCAGCGCCGGGCTGCCGGCCGGACCGCTGGACCTGGAGGTGGAGCGGCTCGGGTACGGCTACACCCCCGGCACCGAGATCCTGCACGAGGTGTCGTTCCAGGTTCCGGCCGGTGCAACGGTGGCCCTCGTCGGCCCGACCGGGTCAGGCAAGTCGACGCTGGCGCTGCTGCTGGCCCGGCTGCTGGAGCCCGATCGGGGCGCCGTCCGGCTTGGCGGCCGCGACCTCGGGGACCTGGACCGGGGCGAGCTGGCGGCGGCGGTGTCGATCGCCTTCCAGGAGCCGTTCCTGTTCTCCACCTCGGTGACCGACAACATCGACCTCGAGCGAGGCGATGGGGCTGGAGCCGATGGTTTGGTCGACGCGGCCCGGCTGGCCCAGGCCGAGGAGTTCCTGGCCCGGCTGCCCGACGGCTACGAGACCGTGGTCGGCCAGCGCGGCTACCGGCTCTCCGGCGGCGAGAAGCAGCGGGTGGCGATCGCACGAGTGCTGTTGAGGGACCCGGCGATCCTGATCCTCGACGAAGCGACCAGCC
>DATHIG010000124.1:0-12112 GCA_035490035.1 Actinomycetes bacterium | reverse complement strand
CGCAGCACCAGCCAGGCGGCGAACGGGTCGGCCGAGGCGCCGAGCTCGATCATCGCCCGCCAGGCGCCGGCGTGGTGCTCGGGCTCGGCGAACAGGGCGATCCCGCCGACCACATCGCTGTGGCCGCCCAGGTACTTGGTGGCCGAATGGACCACGACGGCCGCCCCGTGCTCGAGCGGCCGGCACAGGTAGGGCGAGGCCACGGTGTTGTCCACCACCAGGGGCAGCCCGGCCGCCGCGGCCGCCTCGGCGAGGGCCGGCAGGTCGGCGACGGTCATGGTCGGGTTGGCGACCGTCTCGGCATAGATCGCCCGGGTGGTCGGGCGCAGGGCGGCGCGGACGGCGTCGGGGTCGCCGGCGTCGACGAAGCTGACCTCGATGCCGAAACGGGGGGCGGTGTGGGCGAGCAGCGAGTAGCTGCCACCGTAGAGGTCGCGCTGGGCGACCAGGTGGTCGCCGGCTCCGGCCAGCGACAGCAGCACGGTGGCGATCGCGCCCATGCCCGAGGCGGCGGCCAGCCCCTCGGCGGCGCCCTCCAGGTCGGCGACGGTGGCCTCCAACGCGGCCGTTGTCGGGTTCTCGTACCGGGTGTAGACGAACCCTTGGCGCGGCTGGCGCAGCGTGTGGGCGTAGTGCTCGGCGTCGTCGAAGGCGAAGGTCGAGGTCTGCCAGATGGGCGTGGCCAGCGGCCGCTCGGCCGGCAACGGCAGCGAGCCGCCATGGATCGCGCGGGTGGCGAAGCCCTTAGCCATCGCTGTCCCTCCCCGTCCGGTCGGCTTCGGTCTGGCCGGCAGGCAGGGTATCAGCCGGGGACTGGGCTCGAGCCCCCGGCCCCCCGGCAGCAGCAGCCTTGGCCCGGGCCAGGACACGGGCGCGGAAGCGGTTGCCCTGGGCGGCGCCGCGGACGCCACGGACCACCTTCACCCGGCCGTCACGGGCCACCAGCCGCGTGCTGCGACGGGACACCTCGACGGCCGACAGCTCGTCGTAGCGGTAGCGGCGGGCCCCGCCCGGCCCGTGGAGCACGACCGCCTCGTCGTCCAGCTCGGCGGCCAGCACCCTGGCCCGCAGCAGGGCGACCACCAGGCTGAACACGGCGAGGACGGCCCAGAGCAGGCTGGCCACCGAGAGCGAGGCGGCCGCGCCCGGGCTCGAATCCTGGGCCAGCAGCGAGCCGCCGAGCAGCGCCGAGGCCAACGCGGCCTCGACCAGCCCGCTGACCAGCGCATGGGTCACGCCGCCGGGCTGGAACCGCTCGGTCACGTCCGGCTGGCCGCCTTGCCCTGGTACCAGTCGGGCGGGCTCCAGCCAGCCCTGGCCTCCTCGACCAGCCCGGCGATCGCCTCCATCACCCGGTCCTTGGCCTGGTTGACCTCGGTCAGGGACGCGTCGGGCGTCAGGCCGAGGTCGATCGGCGGCCCGGCCCGCTCCACCACCCGGATGCCGCGCCGGAACGGCCCCAGCCGGCCCCGCGTGAACAGCAGATGGGCTCCCCACTGGCCCACCGGCACCACCGGCGCACCGGTGAGGGCGGCCAGGCGGGCGACCCCGTTCTTGGCCTTCATCGGCGAGAAGTCGGGGTTGCGGGTGGTGGTGCCCTCCGGGTAGATGGCCACCGCGGCGCCGTCGCGCATGGCCGCCACCGCCTCGACCAGGGCCTGGCCGGCATCGCGGGTCTCCCGGTAGACCGGGATCTGCCCGGCCCCCCGCAGGATCGCGCCCAGCAGCGGATTGCGGTACAGCTCCGACTTGGCCAGGAAGCGGACCTGGCGGCCGGCCGCGTCGATGAACACCCCGAGGGACAGCGGGTCGAAGTAGGAGACATGGTTGGCGGCGATGATCACCGGGCCCTGCCGGGGGATGTTGAGCAGGCCCTGGCAGTCCAGCCGGACCCAGAAACGGATCACCGGCGGCACGACGGCCTTGGCCAGGGTGTACACGGGATAACGTCGGCGGACCATGTCGGCGCATAGTACCGTTGCCGACGATGCCTGTTCCGCTTGTCCCCCTGAAGGCCCTTGCCCAGGCAAAGGGCCGGCTGGCCCCCCTGCTGGCGCCGCTGCAGCGGCGACTGCTCGCCATCGCCATGTTCGAGGACGTGGTCGCCGCCCTGCAGGCGGTCCCGGCCCTTGACCCCCCGGTGGTGGTCTCCCCCGACCGTGAGGTGTGGCGGCGGGCCGACGCCATGGGCTGCCGCGTGGTCGAGGAACCGCCGGGAGCCCACGACCTCAACGGCGCCCTCGCCACGGCCGCGGCCGCCCTGCGAGGCCGGGACCCGTTGCTGGTGGTGGCGGCCGACCTGCCGCTGGCCTCGGCGGCCGGGCTGGAACGGGTGCTGGAGGCCGCGCAGGCGCCGGTGGCGGTGGTCCCGAGCCACGACGGCGGCGGCACCAACGTGCTTGCCTGGCGCGACCCGGCATCGTTCGCGCCCAGCTTCGGCCCGGACTCCGCCGCCCGCCACCTGACCGTGCCCGGCGCCGTCCGGGTCGACGAGCCGGGGCTGGCCCTTGACGTCGACACCGCCGACGACCTCCGCCTGGTCGCCGAACGCCTCGACCCGGCACTGGTGACCGCCCGCCGCCTGCGCGACCTCGGTATGCTCAGCCAGCGACCGGACCGACCGGAGGAGGCGTGATGCTGCAGGGCACCGTGAAGAGCTTCGACCCGCAGACCAAGGCGGCGGTCGTGCTCACCGACGCCCGGGTCGAGTACGACGTCCCCCCGGAGGCGTTCCGCGGCTCGGGCCTGCGCAAGCTCACCCTCGGCCAGCGGGTGAAGTTCCGGGTCGAGGGTGAGGGAGACGGCGCCCGCGTCACCTACGTCAACATCCTCACCCTGCCCGACCCCGCCTGAGGGGGAAACGACCGAGGCCCCGCTCCGGCGGGGCCTCGTCGTGTTGCCGGTGCCTACTTCTTCTTGCCGCTCTTGGCCTTGCCGCGCGAGGCCTTGGCGGTGGCCTTGGGGGCGCTGTTCCTGGACGCCGTCGCCCTCGAGGCGCTTGCCTTGGGCGCCGTCGCCCTGGAGGTGCTGGCCCTGGACGTGCTCGCCTTGGAGGTGCTGGCCCTGGAGGTGCTGGCCACCTTGGCGGTGCTCGCCTTGGCGGTGCTCGCCTTGGCGGTGGACTTGACCGGCGTGAGCTTGGGCGCGGTCGCCCGGCCGCTCACGACGTCCTTGAAGCCCTGCCCGGCCCGGAACCGCGGGACCTTGGTGGCCTTCACCTTGACCGGCGCGCCGCTGCGCGGGTTGCGGGCGGTGCGGGCCTTGCGGTCCTGCCGCTCGAAGGTCCCGAAGCCGACCAGCGAAACGCGGTCGCCCTTCTTGACGGCGACCTGGGTGTGCTGGATCAGGCTGCCGAGCACCCTGTCGACGTCGGTACGCGACACCGCGGTGTGCTTCTGAATCGCGTCGACGAGTTCCTTGCGGTTCAACTGCGCCTCCTTGCTTGAGGGGAATTCCCCCGTCGGACCGGACCCCCATTAGCCCCGTCCCCCTTCGGCCGAGCATCGTAAAGACGCGGATATCAAAGGTCAACAACCTTCGATCATCGTCAATCCGTTGCGGCACAACGGCATCATCGGCTCGCGCCCGGCGCAGGTGAAGCGATCTCCTTTGGTGGCAAGGGATCTACGCCAGCGACGCTAGAGCGTCTCGCCGGAAAGCTTGGCATTTGTCCAGGTCCGGCGATGATCCTTGTCACTGGGGTCGGCATATGGAATCCTGGCCGGCAACGTTGAAGTGCTCAAGTATTCGGACTGCGTGGCGGGGAGCTGGCGATGACGGTGAAGGCTCGGGCCGATGCGCCACCGCGGAGCTCGCCGGTGGCGCGGGAGATCTGGGAGCTGCTCATCGAGCTGTCGATGTCGCGGCTGCGCGAGCGCTTCCTGACAACGATCACCGAGCTCGGCCTCTCCTACCCGCAGGCCCACGCCATCAAGGTGCTGCGCCCTGGGCACCCGATCGCCATGCGGGAGCTGGCCGACGGGCTCCACTGCGACCCCTCCAACATCACCGGGATCGTCGACCGACTCGGCGACCGGGGCCTGGTCGAGCGCAGCTCGGCCCCCGGCGACCGGCGCGTCAAGAACCTGATGCTGACCGAGGAGGGCGCGGCCCTGCGAATGCGCCTGCTCGACCGCCTGTCCGAGCCGCCTCCGGGCCTTGACGAGCTCTCCGCCAACGAGCAGCGCCAGCTCCGCGATCTCCTGCGCCGCGCCCTGCTCGACCACTAGCGTGGAGGCCACGGCTCCGGGGAAAATGCCGCCGGAACGGAAGGAGCTTCGCCTTGCGTATCGAGTCGTCGGTCACCTCTCTCTCGTGGATCCCGCTCGGGGCGATGGAAGGCGCCGGGACCGAGCTGGCGTTCCGCCTCGGCATCGCCCATTACGACCCGCCGCCGCCGGACGTGCTGGAAGGTCTCGCGGCGCTCAAGGCCGCCGACCGCTTCCGGTTCGCCAACGAGCTGCGGGCCTGGATCGAGGTCGAGGACGGCCGCATCGTCGGCCACGGCCACGCCGGCGGGGGCCACATCGGCAGCACGACCCTGCGCCTTGGCTCCCGCGACCTGACCTTCGCCGCCATGGCCTTCCCCGACCTGCGCCCGCGCCCCGAGCTCGGCCACGGGTGGGCCCGGTTCGTGCAGTCGGCCGGCGGGCGCACCGGCGCACCGGCGCCGCGGCGCATCCGCCGGCCACCGTTCGTCCAGCTGGTCGCCCCGGCCGCCTGGTCGACGCTGGCCCTCACCATCCACACCGACGGCCGGGCCAGCTACGAGGTCGTCGGGGCAAGCCCGTTCCCCCGGCACTGGATCTACGACCACGCCGGCAAGCTGGTCGCCAAGACCGGCCGGATCGATTTCGATCGCTGGTTCCGGGAGACCGAGCTGCAGCGCACCCCGTGGGGCGACGAGGACGCGCCGGCCCTGATCGTGGCCGCCGAGACCGCCATGGAGCGGCGGCTGTCGGTGGCCATCATCGACGGGAAACCCGTGTTCCGGCGGCTGGAGGCCGGGCAGACCCTGGTCGAGCAGGGCGATGTCGGCAGCGACGTCTACCTGCTGTTCGACGGCGTGCTCATGGTCGAGATCGACGGCAAGCCGGTGACCGAGCTCGGGCCGGGGGCCATCGTCGGCGAGATGGCGCTGCTGGACGGGGGAAGGCGCACCGCGACCCTGCGCGCGGTGACCCCCTGCCGGATCGCGGTGGTCGCCGGCGACCAGCTGGACAGGGACGCGCTCGCGGAGGTGGCACGAGGCCGCCGCGAGCCGGACGGCTAGCCGTGGCGGCGGCCGTACCCCGGCGGGCGTGGCTGCGTGTCGCCGTCTGGGCGTTCCATCTGGTCCTGCCCATGCTCGGGCTGTGGCTGCTGATCGCCCAGCCCCATTTCGACGTCACCTGGGAGCATCACGCCGGCCACTTCGGGCTGGTGGTTGCCGTGGCCGCCGTCAACGTCGCCCTTGGCGTGCGCGTGAGCGAGGTGGCGCGGCGGCGGGCCGACGCCCGCCTGTTCCTGGTGTCGCTGGTGTTCCTGTCCAGCGCCGGCTTCCTGCTCCTGCACGCCCTTGCCACACCCCAGGTCCTGCTCACCGGGCGCAACGCCGGGTTCGCCATCGCCACCCCGGTCGGCCTGCTGCTGGCGGCCGTGTTCGCCGCCCTGTCGGCCATCGAGCTGACCCCGGAGCGGGCCGAGGCCGTGCTCCGCCGCCAGGCCCTGCTGCGGGGCGGGCTGGCGCTGGTGATGACCGGCTGGGCGGTCGTCTCGCTGTTCGGGCTGCCGCCGCTGGACGCCCCCCTGGCCGAAGAGGCCAGCCGGGGCCCGCTGACGGTCATGGCCGTTGCCGGGGTCGCCCTGTACGTGCTCGCCGCCGCCCGCTACTGGCGGCTGCACCAGCGCCGGCCATCGGTCGTGCTGATCGCCATCCTCACCGCCTTCGCCCTGCTCGCCGAGGCCATGGTCGCGGTCGTCGTGGCCCGCAACTGGCACGCCTCCTGGTGGGAGTGGCACCTGCTGATGGCCTTCGCCTTCGCCTTCGTCTACTACAGCGTCCACGTCCAGTACGCCCGCGAGGGCTCCTGGTCGAGCCTGTTCCACGGCATCTACCTGCAGGAGACCATCGGGGAGATCCGCCGCGAGCACGCCGCCGCCCTCGAGGCGCTGGTGGAGGCCATCCAGCGGCCGGCCGGGGACGGCGCCACCCGGCCCATCGGCCGGGTGGTGGCCGACCTGGCCGACCGCTTCGACCTGACCGAGGGGCAGGCCCAGGTGCTCGAGCAGGCCGCCCAGGCGCTGGTGGCCGAGCGCGAGCAGATCCAGCGCCTGCGCGGCCTTGTCGCGGTCGGCGCCGAGGCGCGGGTGATCGTCGACGAGCGCCGGCTGCTGGAACGCGGGGTCGAGCTGACCGGCGAGGCCCTGCGGCCCGACGCGCTCCGGGTCGGCCTGGTCGAGGGCGACCAGCTCGTCTTCCCGGTGTCGATGCGGGCCGGAGGCTGGCCGGAGCGGCCGTCCAACGGCGGCGAGCCGGCCGCGGCCTCGCTGCGCTCGCTGGAGCCGGTGGAGGAGCCGGACGGCACCGGCGGCCGTCTGGTCCTGCCGCTGACCGTCAAGGACCACCCGGCCGGGGTCCTCGAGGTGCGCCGGGCCGAGGGCGGCTTCGCCGAGCGGGACCGCTGGCTGCTGCGGGCGCTGGCCAGCCAGCTGTCCATCGGGCTGGAGAACGCCCGCCTGTACCGGCAGCTGGACGGGCTGTTCCGCCAGTACATGTCGCCCGACGTCGCCACCGCCCTGCTCGCCGACCCGACCCAGGCCGCCCTTGGCGGCGACCTCGCCGAGGTCACGGTGCTGTTCGCCGACCTGCGCGGGTTCACGCCGTTCTCCGAGAAGACCTCCCCCGACCGGGTGGTGGCCATGCTCAACCAGTACTTCGGCCAGGCCGTCCCGGTGCTGCTGGCCAACGGGGGCACGGTGGTCCAGTTCGTCGGCGACGCGGTCATGGCCCTGTTCAACGCGCCGGCCCGCCAGCCCGACCATGCCCTGCGCGCGGCCAGAGCCGCCCTTGGCATGCAGGAGGTGATCGAGGCGCTGGCCGAGCGCGAGCCGGACTGGCCCCGCTTCCGGGTCGGGGTCAACACCGGCCCGGCCCTGATCGGCAACATCGGCAGCGACGAGTTCCGCAACTTCACCGCCATCGGCGACACCGTCAACCTGGCCGCCCGCCTTGAGCAGGAGGTGGCCGAGGCCGGCCAGGTGGTGATCGGCCCGGCAACCCACGCCGCCATCGCCGACCTGGCCGTTGCCCGGCGCCTCAAACCGATCGAGATCAAGGGCAAGCGCCACCCGGTCGCCCCCTGGGTCCTGGACAGTCTCAAGGACCACCCACCGCCGGAGGCCGCCGGGACCAGCCCGGGAGTCGAGCGCCGCACGCCCTGACCGGCTTCCTCCTTGATTGAGACGAACGTTCGTGCTTTTATTGCTCCATGAGCAAGGGCCAGCTGACCAGGCAGGCCGTGCTCGACGAGGCGGCCCGGGTGGCCAGCCGGGTCGGGCTCGGCGGGTTGACCATCGGGTCGCTGGCCACCTCGACCCAGCTCTCCAAGAGCGGCCTGTTCGCCCACTTCCAGTCCAAGGAGTCGCTGCAGCTGCAGCTGCTGGACCACGCCCGCGCCCGCTTCGTCGACCTGGTGATCCGCCCGGCCCTGGCCGCCCCCAGGGGGGAGCCGAGGGTGCGCGAGCTGTTCCGGCGCTGGCTCGGCTGGGACGCCGACGCCCTGCCCGGCGGGTGCCTGTTCATCGCGGCCAGCGCCGAGCTCGACGACCAGCCCGGCCCGGTGCGCGACCAGCTGGCCCAGAGCCAGCGCGACTGGATGGAGACGATCGCCCAGGTGTTCCGGACCGGCATCGGCGAGGGCCACTTCCGGCCAGCCGCCGACCCTGAGCAGTTCGCCTACGACCTGCACGGCGTGATGCTCGCCTTCCACCACGCCAGCCGGCTGCTCGGCGACCCCGAGGCCGCCGCCCGCGCCACCCGTGCCTTCGAGGCGCTGCTCGCCTCCGCCCGCCGACCAGCTTCCTGAGGAGATGCCGATGGCCGCGTCGCAGCTCGAAGCGATTCAGAGGAGCACGATCGTTCGTACCTTCGCGTTCCTGGAGCGGGTCGCTCCCAGGGTCGGGGCGCGCCTGGCCGAGCGCCTGTGGTTCAGCGTGCCCCGGCCGCGCGGCCGGGGTGACCAACTGGCGACGCCGGGCCGGCCGTTCCGGGTGCAGCTCGACGGCCGCGGCGTGGTCGGCGAGGTCTGGGGCGAGGGGCCGGTGGTGTACCTGGTGCACGGCTGGGGCGGCTGGCGCGGGCAGCTCGGCGGGCTGGTCGACCCGCTGGTCTCGGGCGGCCGCCGGGTGGTCGCCTTCGACGCCCCCAGCCATGGCGACTCCGACCCTGGGCCGGCCGGGCCGGGCCGCAGCACCATCCTCGAATTCGCCGACGCCCTGGCCGCGGTGGTGGCCGTGCACGGCCCGGCCCACGCCGTGGTCGCCCACTCCCTTGGCGCGACCGCGGCCGCATTCGCCCTGCGAGACGGCCTGCCGGTGGGGCGAATGGTGTTCGTCGCCCCGATGGCCGATCCGCTGCCCTACACGCGCCTGTTCGCCGACCGGCTCGGCTTCGGCGAGCGGATCCGAACCCGCCTGGTCCGCCGGGTCGAGCGGCGGGTCGGCAGGTCGATGTCGGCCTTCGACGTGCCGGCGATGGCCCGCAAGCTGGCCACCCCGCCCCTGCTGCTGGTCCACGACCGCAACGACGCCGAGACCGGCTGGTCGGACAGCGCCGCCATCGCCCAGGCCTGGCCGGGGGCCCGGCTGGTCACCACCACCGGCCTCGGGCACCGCCGGATCCTGAACGCCCCCGCGGTGGTCGCCGAGGTGGCCGCGTTCGTGGGGACACCGCCAGCCGGTGCGGGCAGGCCGAGGCCGATGGATCGTCGGACAGGCAGCGGCGCCAGCCGTTGACCACCCGCATCCGGCGTGCGACGGCGCCAGAGCTGGTCGCCGAGCTCCGGCGGGCAGGCGTCGCCGAGGCCGACGACGGCACGCTGCAGCGCGCCCTGTACTCGAGCGACGCATCGCTGTACCGGGTGCCGCCGGCGGCCGTGGCCTGGCCACGGCACACCGACGAGGTGGCCGCCGCCCTTGAGGTCTGCACCCGCCTCGGCGTCCCGCTCACCGTCCGCGGCGCCGGCACCTCGATCGCCGGGAACGCGGTCGGCACCGGCCTGGTGCTCGACCTCGGCCGGCACCTGCGGCGGATCCTGGCCCTCGACCCGGAGGCCCGCACCGCCACCGTCGAGCCGGGGGTGGTCCATGCGCAGCTCCAGCGGGCCGCCGTCCGGCACGGGCTGCGCTTCGGGCCCGACCCGTCCACCCACGACCGCTGCACCGTCGGGGGGATGATCGGCAACAACGCCTGCGGCTCGCGTTCCCTGGCCTACGGGCGGACCTCCGACAACGTGGTCGCCCTCGACGTCCTCACCGGCAACCGGGAGCGGCTGCACCTCGGGCCTGGCACCGACGCGGCGGCGGTCGGGTCGCTGGCCGGGCTGCGGCAGGTGGTCGACGGCGAGCTGGCCACCATCCGCACCGAGTTCGGGCGCTTCGGACGGCAGGTCTCCGGCTACGCCCTCCAGTACCTGGCCCCCGAGCACGGCTTCGACGTCACCCGCGCGCTGGTCGGCAGCGAGGGCACGCTGGCGCTGGTCTGCGGCGCCACCGTCCGCCTGGTCGCCGACCCGCCCTGCCGGACGCTGGTCGTCCTCGGCTACCCGGACATGGCCGACGCCGCCGACGCCGCCCCTGGGCTCCTCGGGCACCGCCCGACCGCCTGCGAGGGCCTGGACGCCCGCATCGTCGACGTGGTCCGGGGCCGGCGCGGGCCGGCAGGCGTCCCGCCGCTGCCCCGCGGGTCGGGGTGGCTGTTCGTGGAGCTGGCCGGCGAGGAGGCCGGTGAGCTGGCCGCGGCGGCCGCGCGGGTGGCCGGGGACGCCGGCGCGCTCGACGCCATGGTGGTCGACGACCCGGCCGCCGCGGCCGCCCTCTGGCGCATCCGCCAGGACGGCGCCGGGCTGTCGTCGCGGACCCCGGCCGGCGCGCCCGCCCACGCCGGCTGGGAGGACGCCGCCGTGCCACCGGACCGGCTCGGGGCCTACCTGCGCGAGTTCGAGCGGCTGCTGGCCTCCCACCGGCTGACCGGCGCCCCCTACGGGCACTTCGGCGACGGCTGCCTGCACATCCGGATCGACTTCCCGCTCGACCGGCCCGGCGGGCCGGCCGGCTTCCGGTTGTTCCTGACCGACGCGGCCCGGCTGGTGGCCGGCTACGGCGGGTCGCTCTCGGGCGAGCACGGCGACGGGCGGGCCCGCGGCGAGCTGCTCCCGCTCATGTACTCGGCCGACGCCATCCGGCTGTTCGGCCGGGTCAAGGCCGCCTTCGACCCGGCCAACCTGCTCAACCCCGGCGTGCTGGTCGACCCGCGGCCGGTCGACGCCGACCTGCGTCCCCCGGCGGCCCGTCCCGTCCGCCACGGTCTCGCCCTGGCCTACCGGCACGACGGCGGCGACCTGGCGACCGCCGTGCACCGCTGCACCGGTGTCGGCCGGTGCCTGGCCGACACCACCGCCGGCGGCGGGGTGATGTGCCCGTCCTACCTGGCCACCCGCGACGAGAAGGACTCGACCAGGGGCCGGGCCCGGGTGCTCCAGGAGATGGCCAACGGCTCCCTGGTCACCGGCGGGTGGCGGGCGCCAGAGGTCCACCAGGCCCTCGACCTCTGCCTGGCCTGCAAGGCGTGCGCGTCCGACTGCCCCACCGGCGTGGACATGGCCGCCTACAAGGCGGAGGCGCTGCACCAGCGCTACCGCCGCGCCGGCCGGCCGCGCTCCCATTACACCCTGGGCTGGCTGCCGCGCTGGGCCCGGCTCGCCGCCCGCCTCCCGGGGCTGGCCAACGCCGTCGCCGGCGCCCCCGGGCTGTCCGCGGCCGCCAAGCTGGCCGCCGGCGTCGACCGGCGGCGCGGGCTGCCCAGCTTCGCCCCGGCCACCTTCCGGCGCTGGTTCGGGCGCCACGGCCCAAGGACGGCCGGCGGCCCGCCGGTGCTGCTGTGGGTGGACACCTTCACCGACCACTTCAGCCCGCAGGTCGGGGTGGCCGCGCTGCGGGTCCTGGAGCACGCCGGCTATCGCGTCACCATCCCGGAGCGGCCGCTGTGCTGCGGGCTCACCTGGGTCTCCACCGGGCAGCTGGATGCGGCCAGGCGGGTCATGAAGCGGACCGTGGCGGCGCTGCTGCCGGCGGTCGCCGCCGGCGTGCCGATCGTCGGCCTGGAGCCGTCGTGCACCGGGGTGCTCCGCTCCGACCTGGTCGAGCTGGTCGGCGGCGCGGACGCGGAGGCGGTCGCGGCCGCCACCCGCACCCTGGCCGAGCTGCTGGCCGCCACCCCCGGGTGGTCTCCCCCGGCGCTGGACGGGGTCGAGGTGGTCGCCCAGCCGCATTGCCACCACCACGCCGTGATGGGCTGGGACACCGACGCCGGCCTGCTCGGCGGGTCGGGCGCGACGGTCAGGCGTCTCGGCGGCTGCTGCGGCCTGGCCGGCAACTTCGGCATGGAGCGCGGCCACTACGAGGTGTCGGTCGCGGTCGCCGAGCACACCCTGCTCCCCGCGGTCCGGGCCGCCGCCCCGGGCACGCTCGTGCTGGCCGACGGCTTCTCCTGCCGGATGCAGCTGGACGACCTGGCGGACCGGCCGGCCATCCACCTGGCTCAGCTCCTGGCCGACCGCCTTCCCTCCTGACCCTCAGTGCAGGCGCGCGGCGATCTCGGCGTCGGCGGACCCCTCGGCGAGCCGGCTCATCGCTTGCCGCGGCGCCGGATCCGCTCGAACGGGGTGTGGCAGGCGGTGCAGATCCAAGAGGAGGTCATCACCGACGGGCCGACCATCCCGACCTGCTCCACCTGGTCGCATGCGGTCGCCGCGCTGCTGCTGGTCGACACCGCCGTCACCACCATGCTGGAGGCGCTGGCCGGTGGCGGCTACCAGGCGCTGGCCAGGCGGGTGCCCCGGATGCTGGAGGAGGA
>DATHIG010000123.1:0-4592 GCA_035490035.1 Actinomycetes bacterium | reverse complement strand
TGCCGATGCGCAATGGCAGACGCCGCGCCGCCGGCGCCGGACCGATGGTCCGCGCCTTCGGCGACACCCGAACCTGCGCCAAGGACCGCTGCACCGCCCAGCTGTCCCGGTACAACCCCGACCGGCGCTGCGCGACCCACCAAGGCTGGGACCAGCAGAAGGTAACTCGGCCGCGGCCGGGGATCTTCACGTGAGGATGGGGTCGGTTCGATACGGGCGAGGCTCCCACGACGAACCCAGGTCAGACCCGGCCAGCCGAGGGTTGCCCCACGCTGCCGCGGGAATCCTTACCAGGTCGGCAGAACCCGAGGAGGGTGACATGGCGCTCAACGACCGGAGCCGCGGCAAGGCCCGGAACAAGACCCGCAACAAGGCACAGGAGCTCAAGGGTCAGATCAAGGAGGCCACCGGCCGGGCCACCGGCAACCCACGGCTGGAGGCCAAGGGCCGAGCCGACCAGACCAGGGCCAACCTCAAACAGGCCGCCGAGAAGGTCAAGGACGCCTTCCGGCCCAAGCGCTAGGCGGTCCGGCGGCCGATCAGGCCGCGTCTGCGAAGAGGTAGGGTCCAGGGGCGCAGGCTTGGTCGAGCGGTCAGTCCAGGAGATTGCGGCCACGACCTGACTCGTTACCTGCGCGACCAGCGGCTCGCACAGCGCTGAGCCGCTCGTAGTCCGCGACTACCTCGGATAGCGGAGGGACCCAGCCACCGCACGGCTCATGGCCCCCTCGGGGGAGTGGAGCGGCCGCGCCGCCTCGGCGGCAATCTCGGCCTGCCTCGTTGCCACGCATGGTGGTACGACACGAGCGAAGCCGTACGTATCCTGCCAGCGTCCCGACCCGACGGAGTGACGGCCGGCCAGGGTTCGCGCGCCCTGAGCCAAGGCTTGTAGCCTGATTGGCGGCGTGGGCTGGTTGAGCCGGTAACGATCGTCCCGAACGGGGCGAGGAGGAACCACCATGAGCGCGGAGCGGCCCGAAGCCGGAGTGCCAGAGCAGCCGACGCCGGACGGCTCGGTACCACCCGAACCGGAGGTGACGGCGCCGGCGGACGCCGAGCCGACCCTGCCCCAGCACACCATCGAGCCGACCCGGACCAGCATGGTGTGGACGATGGTCGGCATCGGCGTGGTCCTGCTCGTCGCGATCCTGGTCTTCATCCTGCAGAACAGCCAGCGTGTGCGCGTCCGGTTCCTGATGGTGGACGGGACCCTCCCCCTCGGCGTGGCGCTGCTGTTCGGCGCGCTGCTCGGCGCCCTGCTGGTGCTGGTGGCGGGCGCGTCCCGGGTGCTGCAACTGCGCGTGGTCGCACGGCGCCATCGCCGCACCGACCAGGGACCGTGAGCGGTCAGCTGCTGGCCTTCGCGCCAGGTCTCGTGAGCAGAAGAAGGAACGCCTGGTGCTCCTTTCTATGATCGGGCTCTCCCCCGCATCGGGTCGAGTATCCCGTTGATCATCCAGACGATCCGACTGGGCTCTTCCGGAGCCGATGCCACCGACGACCCATCCCACGTGAGCAGGGCAGATCCAGAATGCGCCGCGCAGATAGCCGGACGAAACCCGGGTGGGAGGACATCGTGGCCACCGACGAAGCGATCGAGCAGCGGCTCGGGGAAGATCCCGACGACGAACAGGTCAAGGAGCGGCTGGAGCGGGAACACGGCGAGTTGCTCGAGGAGCTGCGCGCCCTCATCCCAGGCGCCGAGGTCCTGTTCGGCTTCCTCCTCGCCATCCGCTTTACCGGCGAGTTCGGGGAACTGAACGCGGCCCAGCGCTACGTCTACTACGCCACGCTCCTGAGCACGGCGGTCGCGCTGGTCCTGCTGCTGGCCCCCTCCGCCTACCACCGGCTGCGCTTCCGCGAAGGCGACAAGGACGTGATGGTCCGCAAGGGCAACCGGGAAGCGATCGCCGGGACGGGCGCCATCGCCCTGGCCTTCACCGGCGTGCTGTACCTGATCACCGACCTGGTCTTCACCACCCAAGCCGCGATCGCGGTCGCGCTGGTCTTCTTCGCGCTGACCGCGTGGCGCTGGTGGGCGATCGCGCTGTACCGCAAGGCCCGCGAGCAGGCAGCGGCCAAGCAGACCTAGGCCGATGCGTAGTCCAGGATAATGCGGGCCTGACGCTCGTCCGTGACCCGCGCGGTATTTGCCGTCTCGGAAGCTGGCCCGCAACCCATCGGACTCGGTCACCAGCAGCGTTGAGCTGGTTGGTGGCCTGGGTGTGGGCTTGACGCTGAGCGGCGGCCAGCCGCAGCGAGCGGATCATCGCCACCTGGCCGTCGGCGGCCTTGGTAGCGTTCGGCGGCCTGCTCGGGCGTCATGTTCTGCATTCCGCCAGCTCCGCGTAGGTTCGCGTACTTCTTCAGGGAAGGATCGCCGCCCCCGTCTGCGTAAGTCGGCGCGGAGCGTTCTTAGGAACGCTGACCTATGCAGGGTCGTGTTGCGTCGTGTTACGGTTGCCCATGGCTGAGAGCCAAGAGGTCGAGATCGCAGCGTGGGCGCTGGGCCAGCTCTCCATCGGCGAGGGCGGCTGGATCGCCTTCGCCGACGACTCCGTCCCGGAATGGGTGCACGTCCGCGTCCGGGAGAACGGCCACGGGCGGCTGGTCATCTGTGAGCTGTACCTGGCCCGTGAGCAGCGGGTCGACTCGGCCGCGCTGCGGGCGCTGCCCCTCGGCCGAATCGAGGCGCAGGTCAACGCGTTCGCGGGGGAGATCCGCCCTCACCTCAAGGGCCTGCCTCGGCCGGGCGTGGAGGTGCAG
This sequence comes from Actinomycetes bacterium, assembly GCA_035490035.1. Lineage (GTDB taxonomy): Bacteria > Actinomycetota > CALGFH01 > CALGFH01 > CALGFH01 > CALGFH01. The sequence continues at coordinate 1,826 of DATHIG010000123.1, read as the reverse complement.
CCCCCCCAGCCCCCACCGCGCTGGCAGTCCCATGAGGTCATCAACGTCGTCCCGGCGCTGGACGTCCCGGCCGGGCGGAAACCGGACAGCTTCTACCGGCGGGTCGCGGAGGTGTACGCCGAGCTGGCACTGCTCAGCCGCCGGCCCGCGACCGACATGGCCGAGGCGAGCGGCGTCTCGGCTGCCTCGGTTCACCGTTGGGTCGCGGAGGCAAGGCGCCGCGGGCATCTGCCCCAGGCCGAGCCGGGGAGGCGAGGCTAGAGCCCTCGATCCGGCGGCGGGTCCGCAACGGCATGACCAGCTACTCGGTCCGCTACCGCGACCCGCCGGCGGCGAGCATCGCCAGATGTTGGCCCGCAAGGTCGACGCCCAGCGGTGGGAGGCCCAGAACGAGGCCGCCAAGCACCGCGGCGCCTGGGTCGACCCGGCCGGCGGCACGGTGAAGGGCGGCGAACAGACCGAACGCTGGTACAAGCAGGCAGAGCAAGCCAGGTGTGCTGAGCCGAAGCCTGCCTCACCCTAAGCGGCAGATGGCGTTCCTACGGCGCGTTCGCGAGAATTGGCCGCTCTCACCAAGCAATCAGCCGAACAGCCTGAGCTGCAGGATGGCGGGTCGTGGAGTGACGGTGCCGCTCCCGCCGGCTTCCCTGGTTGTCTTGGCCAGGCTGAGGCCACAAGATCGACCAGGGAACCGGCGTAGGTCGGGTGCAAGATGGCGGACCAGGTCACGCACGATCCAGGCAGGCAGCCCAGCAGGGGCGGCATGCGTCTGCTGCGCACGGTGGGCCGCGCGGAGCTGGTCGGGCCGGTGACCCAGCGCAACATCGGGGTGTGGCTGGGGCTGACCCTGGTCGCGGTGATCGTTGGCCTGGACATGGTCGGCGGCGGCAACGCGGAGCTGCTGGGGCTGCTGGTCAGCCCACCGATCCTGGCCGCCTCGTTCGTCGGTCCCAAACGCACGGTGGGGGTCGGGGTGGTCGCGCTGGCCGCCGCGATCGGCTACGGCAGGGCGGTCGGGGTGGACCTGCTGGCCGGCTCCCAGGGGGTGCCGGTGGTCGCGATCGGCGCCGCGACCGTGCTGTCGGGGGTGGTGGCCCGGGTACGGGTGGAGCGGGAAGGGCGGCTGCGCGCGGTCACCCGGGTCGCTGAGGTCGCCCAGCGGGCGCTGTTGGGCGGGGTGCCGGCGGCGTTGGGGAGCCTGCGCCTGGCCGTGCTGTACGCCTCGGCCAGCGCCGAAGCCTCGATCGGGGGGGACTTCTACGAGGCGTTGGAGACCCCGCACGGGGTACGGCTGTTGGTCGGGGACGTACGCGGCAAGGGCCTGGACGCGGTCCGGCTGGCCGGGGTGGTGCTGGGCAGCTTCCGGGACGCCGCCCAGGACCGCCCCCACCTGGCCCAGGTGGCATCGGCGTTGGACCGCAGCGTCACCCGGGCGATCGGCCCGGAGGATTTCGTGACCGCGGTGCTGGTCCAGGTCCTGGGCGACGGCAGCGCCATGGTGGTCAACTGCGGCCATCCCTCGCCGCTGCTGGTCCGCGCCGGCCGGGCCACCGAGCTGGACCCACCCGAGCCGGCGCCGCCGCTGGGGCTGGGCCCGCGCCCAGAGCCGCTGGCGCTGAGGTTGGCGCTAGGCGACCGGATCTTGCTGTACACCGACGGGGCCAGCGAGGCGCGGGCCCGGGATGGGTTCTTCCCGTTGCAGACCGCGGCGGCGTTCGCGCTGGTCAGCGCCGACCTGGAAGCCGGGCTGGAGACGCTGTGGGCCGAGCTGCAACGCCATGTCGCTGGGCAGCTCCACGACGACGTCGCCCTGCTGCTCATCGAAC
>DATHIG010000122.1:0-3173 GCA_035490035.1 Actinomycetes bacterium | reverse complement strand
CGTATCCGCCGCTGCCGAAGGCTGGCTCGGCCCGGACGGGCCCGTTGCCGCTGCACCCGATGACCTTCGGTGACATCCTTGACGGGTCATTCCGGCTGCTCAAGGCCAACCTGCGCACGATCGTCCTGGTGGCGGCCGTCTTCCTGATCCCTGTCAACCTGGTGGCCGCGTTCTTCCAGCGCGACCTGCTCGGCGGCTACAGCCTCCTCCGGCTGCTCGATGACCCCTCCCTGTTCGAGGAGGCGGCCAGCACCGGGCCGTCCAACGCCGCCCTGTTCGGCAGCCTGTTCGCCGTGGCGGCCAGCGTCCTCGTCACCCCGTTTGTCGGTGGGGCCATCTCGAGGATCGTCGCCGCCAGCTACCTCGGTGGCGAGCTGGAACCGGGACCGGCCATCCGGGCCACCGGGCGGCGATTCCTCGCGCTGCTCGCCGTGTTCTTCTTCACTCTCCTGCTCAAGCTGGCCGGTCTCCTGCTGTGCCTGGTCGGGGCGCTGGTGGCGATGACCTTCTTCCTGGTCACGACGCCGGCGGTGATGGTCGAGGAGACCGGCCCGATCCAGGCCATGGCCCGCTCGGTGGCCCTGGTACGTCCGCGATTCTGGCAGGTCATGGGTATCGGGATTGTGAGCGGACTGATGGCCTCGTTCCTCGGCAACATCCTGTCCGCGCCGTTCTCGTTCGTCGCGCTGGCCGTCGGCTACCGGTGGGGATGGATCCTGGTCGCCATCGGCGGCATCGTGCCGGCGCTGGTCACGACGCCGTTCGTGTCGATCGTGGCCACCCTTGTCTACTTCGACCTCCGGATCAGGAACGAGGGCTTCGATCTGCAGATGATCGCCGCCGAGTTGGACCGCAGTGCACCCACCCGCTGACCGGACCACCCGATCCCGGCCAGGCGCCACTGGGGGGAATTGGCGTGACACTGGCGGCCGCAGCGCGGGGCCGGGCGGTGCCCGCGTGACGTGCGGACCGCGGCGCCACGGCCGGACGGCACCAGGTGACACGGACGGCCGGAGTGACACGGACGGCCGGAGCGCCGCGGCCGGGCGGTGCCACGGGACTCGGGCGGGCTGGAGCGCCACGGCCTGGCGGGACCAGGTGACACGGGCGAACGCAGCGCCGCGGCCAGGTGGGGTCTGGGCGGGGCTGGCGGCCCTACTGCCGGTTGGGATCACGGTGCGGGTGGGCAGTGGGGCTGGGGGTCGCGGACCCGGGCAGGGACAGGGGGAGCTGCGGGTGCCGGTTCGGGATCCGGAGCAGGTGCGGGAGGCGGTGCGTGATGTGCTGTCGCGACCCGAGTTCCGGCCGCCCGACCGACCGTTGCTGAGCCGGCTGATCGACTGGCTGCTCGATCTGGTCGGACGGCTGCTGGCAGCGCTCGGCGGCAGCGGGGCGGGCGGGATCATCGGGCTGGTCTTGCTGGCGCTGGTGCTCGTCGGCGTGGGCGTGCTGGTGGCCCGGTTCTCACGCGGGCTGACCCCTAGCCCCGAGCTCGCCGCGGCGGTGCCTGGCGGGACCCGCCGCTCGGCCGCCGATTGGCGCGCCGAAGCGGAGGCGCACGAGCGTGCCGGCGCGTGGCGCCAGGCGGTCCGCTCCCGCTACCGGGCCCTGGTGGCCGACCTCGCGTCCCGCGGGCTGGTCGAGGAGGTGCCGGGTCGGACCGCCGGTGAGTACCGGAAGGAGGTCGGGCGCAACCTTCCCGACGCGGCGGTCGAGTTCGCCGGCGCCACCGAGCTGTTCGAGGTCGCCTGGTACGGCCGCCAGGAGACCGGCGCCGCGCAAGCGTCCCACCTGCGCGACCTGTCCGGCCGGATCCTCCAGCGAGCCCGGCCATGAGCGCGGCGGCCGGCCGCCAGGGGCCGGCCTGGTTGCATCCGAGGGGTGTCGGGCGCCCGGCGCCGGCCTGGTTGCATCCGAGGGGTCCTGGGCGCCCCGGGCGGATGCGGGGGCGTGTGCGGTGAGGACCGGGATCAGGAAGGCCCTGCCGTGGGTGGCGGTTGTGCTCGGGCTGCTGCTGGTGGCGGCCATCGGGGGGCGTCGGGCCGAGGAGGGGAACCCGCTGGACCCGGAGTCGCCGGGGCCGCTCGGCACCAAGGGGCTGGTCGAGGTGCTGCGGGAGGTGGGCGGCCGGGTGACCGTCTCCGGAGATCAGCCCGGTGGAGGGACCGAGACCGTGCTGCTGCTCAGCGACGACCTGACCCCCGACCGGCGGGCGGGACTGCTCGACTGGGTCCGGCGGGGCGGCACGCTGGTGGTCGCCGACCCGAACTCCGGCGTGACCCAGGTCGAGCACGCCGGGACCACACGGATCGGCCTGCTCGACGCCCAGATCGAACGGCGCTGCGACGTGGCCGCGCTGCGCGACGCCGGGAGGGTATCGGCCCCTGGCGGGCTGGTGTTCGATGTCCCGGCGGGCGGCGGCGCGCGCGGCTGCTTCCCCCGCAACGACGGCGCCTGGCTGCTGGTGCAGCGGCTCGGCTCCGGCAACGTGGTCCGCCTCGGCGGGGCCAGCGTCCTTGTCAACCAGGAGCTCGGGGAGGCCGACAACGCGGTGCTGCTGGCCAGCCTCCTCGCCCCCGCCGAGGGCACGGCCGTCCAGGTGCTGCGACCGCCACTGCCCGGTGGCGGCAGCGCCGGGCTGGCCGACCTGATCGCACCCCGGGTGCGGCTGGCCCTCTGGCAGCTGGTCGTCGCCTTCGTCCTGCTCGCCCTGTGGCGAGCGCGCCGGCTGGGCCGGCCTGTGACCGAGCCGCAGCCGGTCCAGCTCCCGGGCGCCGAGCTGGTGGTGGCCGTCGGCAACCTGCTGCAGCGGGCCAGAGGCCGCGGCCAGGCGGCCGGGCTGCTCTCCGACGACCTGCGCCGGTCCCTGGCCGAGCGGCTGGGCCTGCCGCCATCGGCCCCGGCCGACCAGGTTGCCGACACCGTCGCCGAGCGCACCGGCATCGCGCGCGAGCGCGTGCTGCGAACCCTCGCCCCCACAGCTCCCCGCGACGAGGCCGAGCTCGTCGCCCTCAGCCAGGCCGTCGACACCATCCGCCGGGAGGTCATCCGTGTCCGCTAGCTCGCCCGCCATGCAGGATCCAAGGAGCGCGGTGCTCCGGGTCCGGGACGAGATCGCCAAGGCGGTGGTCGGGCAGGACGGAGCCGTCTCCGGGCTGGTCGCCGCGCTGCTG
>DATHIG010000121.1:0-3090 GCA_035490035.1 Actinomycetes bacterium | reverse complement strand
CCTCCGACTCCTCGGCACGACTCAGAACTCGGCCAACCGCCGGCCCGGTCGGTAGGGGCCTGGGTCGAATTCGATCTTGGCTACGCGACCGTGCTCGACCCTCTCCTGCTCGTCGGACGCAGCCAGGCCGACGACGACGTGGTCGACGGTCAGCCGCACGGCGTCAAACCTTTCCGTGCGGATTCAGCGCCGTGAGCTGCCCGCCTCACTCGACCCACACCTCGCCGTTGGCGTCCCTCGCCATCGGTCGGGCGCCCCGGGTCCTACCAGACCGCCTCGCCGGTCAGCCACCGGACGTTGACCGCCGCGCCCGAAAAGGCCCTCGCGGCCGCCGTGGCATACAGGGTCCTGTGGATCGCGGTGTCCGCCACCAGCGCGCCGCAACGACGGCAGTACCCGAGCTGGTGCCCGCCGACGTTGGTCTCGGCGTCGCTGTCAGCTCTTGTCGCCATCTCCAGGTCTCGCCTCCTCGTCTGGTGGTGGCTCGCGCACGGCGAGGTCGAGGGCCAGCTCGTACGCGCTGCGATAGGTCAGCTCCACCCTCTTGCCGCAGTGTGGGCACATCAGGTGGGTAGACCCCGCACCGCCGCCAAGGGCCTGGACGATCTTTGTTCCTGGGTCGCCATCCATTCACCCCTCCCCAGCTGTGTTCGATCTCCACACGCTGCGCCGGCTGGCCCTCGACGATCTCCCAGACCACGTGGGGCGCCATGCCGCTCGGCATGTCCGGGGGGAGAAGTCCTCGGCGTTCTCCACCGGGTGGTTGCCCCGGTCGAGGCCGTGTGCCTCGGTGCGGAGGCGCTGCCAAGTATGCTTGGTGCGTTCGTGGAGCCAGGCGGCGTCAGAGGCGTTCATCGCGACGGCTGGGGGCCGAACAACCCAGGACGGCCGCCCAGGTTCCCGGAGCGGCCGCACGCTTGCATGGTATGCACCTCAACGATACCAGCCGGCGGCTCAGCTGGTGAGCTGCGGCGCGGCCGCGCGCGCGGATGCGGGCCCGTGGGTCTGCGCGGATAGCTGCCGGCGAAGGTGCGCCGAGGGCAGGCGGCGGGTAGAGCCGTGAGGTCTCCTGCTCGACCCGACGGGCAGGTCGTCGAGCTGGCCCAGGGATCCCGCGGACCCGGCCGCGGCCGGCCGGGGCATGATGGGACGGCAACCACCCAGGAGGGCAAGCTGATGGTCGACTACGACCGGTCGACGGCGCTGGTCGTCGTCGATGTACAAAACGACTTCGCCGATCCCAAGGGCAGCCTCTACGTGGGCGAGGGTGAGCGGGTCGTGCCGCTGGTCAACCGGGAGATCCAGCGGGCGCTTGTGGCGGGTGCCCTGGTCGTCTACACCCAGGACTGGCATCCCCCCCAGACGCCGCACTTCCAGTCGGGCGGCGGTGACTGGCCCGAGCATTGCGTCCAGCACACCTGGGGTGCCCAGCTGCACCCGAACCTGCAGGTCGCCGGCGAGGTGGTCCGCAAGGGGCAGGGGGGCGAGGACGGCTACTCGGGCTTCACGGTCCGCGATCCGGTGACCGGGGAGGAGGCCGCGACGCCGCTGGAGGGGCTGCTGCGGCGCCGCGGCATCGGCCGGGTGGTGGTGGTCGGGCTGGCGACCGACTACTGCGTGAAGGAGACGGCGCTGGACGCGGTGCGGCTGGGGTTCGACACGGTCGTCCTGGGCGAGCTGGTGCGGGCGGTCGACCTGCAGCCGGGCGACGGCCAGCGGGCGCTGGAGGCGATGCGCGCCGCCGGGGCGGGCGTCGAGCAGCAGCCGGCGTAGCGGATCGCGGTCTGGACGCCGCGCCCCCCCGGGCTGGGCAGGGCGGCAGACGGTCAGCGCGTCCCGGTCAGGCGACGACCTCCCTCTCCGACCAAGCCATGCTCGCAACCCTCACCTCCGTGCGATCCTCAACGCCAATTCCGGTCGTTTTGGACATCCTCGGAGGCAGCCGGTCGTTGACACCCGAGGTGATCGCCACATCGACCACGAGGCCGCGTCCCATGCCACAGATCCGAATCAGGCGGCTCAAGCCACCCGGCAGACAAGCACCCCGACATGCGCACCCGTTCGGTCACTCTTGCCGCATTAATGACAGGCTGATGCTCCTCCGGTGCGCTGACATGCGGTCGCCCACAAGGCGCTGTCGAACCCGGCGCCGCGGTTGGGGTCGCGACCGGCCCACGCGGCGCCTTCACCGATCGCCTGGACCAGCAGGTCGCGCAGCATCGCGTCCGGGTCCGGGATGCAGGCCTCTGCGATCCCCTGGACGGCGTCACCGACGATGGCGGGCGCGACCTGCCGACGAAAGCGCTTGGCGGAGGGCCGGACACCGTGCGTGAATCGGTTGGCCCAGGCCGCGGCGTCCGGCACCTGCGCCAGGGCCGAGCGGCTCTGCTCCTGGAGCCTTCCCCCCGGCCGCCCGTCCAGCCCAGCCAGGACGCGTTCGCAGGCCAGCACCGAGACCGCCATGACCCGTTGCCGCTCGGCCGCCACCACCGGCAGCGCCATCGTGGCCGACCCCAACGCGATCCGGGCGTCGATGTGCAGGTCCTGGCCGGTCAGCCCGATCACCGACGGGATCAGGCCGGCCAGCCGCTGGCGTCCGGCGTCGGAGGTGTGGTCGTTGACGTGGCGGGCGACCGCGGCCAGCAGCGGGTGGGTGCAGGCCGGGTGGTCGCTCCAGCGCTCCCCGGCGAGCAGGGAGGCGAACTCCATGAAGCATGCGCCCGTGCGTGGGCTGCGGTGCTTGCCCCGAGCCAGCATCGGGAGCAGCGCTGGCAGCTGACTTTCATAGCGCAACATGAGGCACCCCAAAGGCGATTCGGGCCTGTTACGGCTTAGTCTGCGCCGTGGCCGACCGACACGCCAGGGCAAGCTGCGCTGGGGCACTCCTCGGCTCGGCCGCGCCCGGAAATGACCAGCCAGTGGGGCCGCCGACGGCTCCCGTCCACCGCCGGCCCGCCGCCACGCCACGCCCGCCTGCTCAGCAGGCTCGACCTTCGAGATCAAGCTGAGGCCGTGGCCTTCCCGATGAGACGCGCTGGCGGTCCTGGTGCACCAGCGTAGCTGTCGCCCCGGCAAGGAGGAGGCTTACCG
>DATHIG010000120.1:0-4602 GCA_035490035.1 Actinomycetes bacterium | reverse complement strand
CGCCACCGGCTGGTCCTGACCTACCAGGCCCTGGCCGAACAGATCACCCCCGACACCCTGCTCACCGCCGTCCTGGACGCCATCCCCCCACCCCGCATCGACCTCGCCCGCGAGCAACCAGCATGAGCTTCCGCTGGCCCGAGCTGCTCTGGGCGGTGCTGCTGATACCGCTCGTGCTGCTCCTGTTGGTGCGGGGCGAGCGCCGCCGCACCCAGCGGGCCGGCGCCTTCGGCAACCCGGCGTTGCTGCCCAACGTGGTCACCGACCGGCCGGGCTGGCGCCGGCTGCTGCCGGTGCTCCTGTATCTGCTGGCCGCCACCGTGCTCCTGCTGGCCCTGGCCCGCCCCGAGGCCACCGCCCAGGTGCCGCGCGACCAGGCCACCATCATGCTGGTCATGGACACCTCGCAGTCGATGCTCAACACCGACATTGCGCCGACCCGCATCGACGCGGCCAGGGAGGCGGCCGACGCCTTCCTCGAACAGGTCCCTGACCGGTTCCAGGTCGGTCTGGTCACCTTCGCCGGTGCGCCCAGCGTCGAGGCCCTGCCGACCACCGACAAAGAGGTGATCCGGTCCGCGCTGCGCACCGCGCCCCTCCGGCAAGGCACCGCGGTCGGGGATGCGCTGCTGCGCGCGCTCCAGGCCAGCCGTCCCCGCAACGCGGTCAACGACGAGCGCCCCCCGACCGCCGTGCTGCTGCTGACCGACGGCGAGAGCCGCAGCGGTTCACCACCGCTGGTCGCCGCCGAGCAGGCCAGGCAGGAAGAGGTTCCGGTGTTCACCGTGGCCCTGGCCTCCCAGGCACCGGACGAGCTGCGCCAGGTCGCCGAGCTGAGCGGCGGCCAGGCGTTCAGCGCCCCGACCAGCGACCAGCTCAATCAGGTCTATCGCGACCTCGGCACCCGCCTCACCTACGTCGAGGAGAAGCGCGAGCTGACCTCCTGGTTCATGGGCGGAGCCGCCGCACTCCTGCTCCTCGGCGCCGCCGCCTCGATCGCCTGGTTCCTCCGCCTCCCGTGACCAAGGCGCTTCCCGTGCGCGAGCGCCGCCCTACCGGTGCCCGCGCACGTCGACCCAGACCAGGCGGTGGTCGGAGGTCGGGAAGGGGAACGTCCCCACCAGCCGGAACAGCGGGTCGGAGGAGAGCGGCCAGAACACGCCGCCGTCCAGCATCCGGAGGTTCCTGCTCGGTAGGACGTAGTCGACGCGGAGGTTGCCCGGCCCGGGAACGTCGAGGAAGTCGGCCGTGTCGAAGATCGGGTCGCTCCGGTGGGTGAGGTTGGCGCCCCCCTGGAGCACGGCCTGCTCGGGGCCGCCCGGGCTGGTCGGGGTGAGCGAGGTGTTGACCCGGGGGTTCTCGAGCAGCTGCTGAGCCGCCCCTGGCACGCTGTCGCCGTCGAGCGGGTCGGCGTTCTGGTCGCCCATGATCACGAACCGGGCGTCCGGCCGCAGGCCGCCCCGCTCGCCCTCGTCGTCGTAGATGTAGCCGCTCCGCGAGGGCAGCACGTAGTCGGACCAGAAGCGGATCTCATCGTGGTTGCGCGTCCCGTTGCGGTCCTCGGGACCATCGAAGACCGGCGGGGTCGGGTGGCTGACCAGGGTGTGGACCACCTTGCCGCCGATGAGCACGGGAACGTCCCAGTGGCTCTTGGACGACAGCCGGAAGGCGGCAAGCTCCTCGAGGGAGTACCAGTCGGCCGGGGCTGGGGTGGCCGGGTTGTCGGGCAACAGCGCCCCCGGCATGTCCTTCCACAGGAAGAGCTGGAAGGTCCGGATGTGGTGGCGGAGGATCGGGTAGCGGGAGAAGACCGCCATGCCGAACTGGCCAGGGTAGGCGCCGAAGCCGAAGGCGTCGTTGGGCCCGCCGACCGAGCCGTTGTTATCCAGGTCGAACCCGGAGGGAATGCCGGTGTTGGACGGGGCCACGAACCGGTACGGGTAGGAGATGGGCCCGGCCCCGTTGTGCCCGACCGAAAGGTAGTTTCGCTGGAACAGCAACGCCGCCAGGCCCTGGGCGTCGAAGTCGAACTCGTTGACGAGCAGCACGTCGGGCCGGACCCGCTGAATGACCTCGGCCACGGCCTGGGCCTGGACGTCGTCGGGGGTGGACAGGTCGGCGACCAGCTCGCCCTCGGCGGCCCGGTTCAGGGAGGCGTTGAAGGTCGCGAAGCGGACCGACCTCGCTTCGCGGGAGCCGCCCGCGTCGCCGGCTCCGGCGGCCACGGCCGCCCCCTCGAGGGTGAGCAGGCAGAGTGCGGCCACGAGCGCAACCCCCGCCATCCGCCATCGCCGCGTGTCATTGCGTCCTGGTCGCATCGCGCACTCCTCGCAGTCGTCGCCCCGACGGTTGACCCGGGATCATGACGTTGGCGTAGATTACGGGCGAACCGCACGAGTCGCCTAGTGGGAACCGGCAGAACGTCGAAGGGTCATCGCGACGGGCCGGACGCCGGCCACGGGTCATCGCGACGGGCCGGACGCCGGCCATGGTGGCGAGCGTGGCCCCAGGCGCTAGAGTGCCCTGACGGCAACCACACCCAGGGCAACCCGCAACGTGACCTCGACCGGCGCGCCCGGACCGTCGCCGCCCGGCGACGCCGACGCCGACACTCCCTCAGCCCGCCGCATCCGGCTGCATGGCTGGCGCCATCCGGCCATCCTGGCCGTGGCCGCGGCCACCGTCGCCTCCGGCTTCGCCCAGTTCGGCGCCACCACCGCCCTGGGCGACGTGGCCCGCGCCTTCGGTGAGACCGGCGACGGCACCTCGGTGGTGGCCAGGGTCGGGCTCTCGGGGACCACGCTCGGGATCGGGCTCGCCATCGTCCGGCTGGCGTCCCTGGCCAGCCTGCCGCTGTCCGCCCTGGCGGACGGCTATGGACGCCGCCGCATGCTGATCGGCTGCGTGGCCGGCGGGCTGGCCATGACCGCCCTGGCCGCCCTGAGCCCCGGCTACTGGTGGTTCGTTGCCCTGTTCGCCGTTGGCCGGCCACTGCTGTCGTCCACCAACGCGATCGCCGTGGTGGTCGCGGCCGAGGAGACCGAGCGCCGCGACCGGGCCAAGGCGATCGGCCTGATGACCGCCGGCTACGGCATCGGCGCCGGGCTGACCGCCCTGGTCCGCGGGGTGGCCGGCGACCTCGGGTTCCGCGGTCTGTTCGGCCTGGCGCTGGTGCCGCTGGCGGCCGTTCCCCTGCTCGCCCGCCGGCTCGAGGAGCCCGACCGCTACCAGCGGCTACGGGCCGCCGAGGACCCGCAGCTGGCCGCCGCCCGACCCGCCGTGCTCGGCCGGGTCCGGGCCGACCTGCGCCCTCGCCTGTGGCTGCTGGCCACCCTCGCCTTCGCGATCGCCTTCGTGACCGGCCCGATCAACACGTTCCTGTTCGTCTACGCCGAGAACGCGCTGGGGATGTCCCGCTCGGCCACCGCCGCGATGGTCCTGGCCGCCGGGCCCGTCGGCCTGGTCGGGCTGCTGATCGGGCGCTGGGCGGCCGACCGGCTGGGGCGCCGGGTCACCGCCGCCGGCACCCAGGCGGTGGTCGCGCTGGCCGGGATGCTCACCTACAGCGGTTCCCGGCCTCCGCTGGCCGCCGGCTACCTGCTGGCGATCCTGGCGGCGTCGGCCTATGCACCGTCGTTCGGCGCCCTCGGCGCCGAGCTGTTCCCGACCAGCGTGCGGGCGACGGCCGCCGGGTGGCTCGTCGCCGCCGGCGTGCTTGGCGCCGTGGCCGGCCTGGTCGCGTTCGGCCTGCTCACCGACGCCCTGGCCAGCTTCGCGACCGCCGCCGTGCTGATCTGCGCCCCGGTGATCCTGACCTGCGTCCTGTTCGCCCGCCTGCCCGAGACCCGCGGGCTGGAGCTGGAGCAGTCGGCTCCCGACTGAAGGCCGCCGTCCCGTATCCTGCTGCTGCCCTGCGGCTCTGCCCGGTTAGGCGGGAGCCCTCGGCGGGCAGTGGAGGGCGGGAGCGTCGCCTGTGCGGCGCGGCTGGCGAGTGCAAGGAGGACGACCATGGCGGCCTTCGACCCGGCGACTCTCGACCGCTGGCGGGCCCTCGCGATCGTCGACCGCGACGGCACCACGGTGGGGACCGTCAGCGAGTTCTATCTGGACCGCGAGACCGGCCACCCGACCTGGGCGCTCGTCAACATCGGCCTGTTCGGTTCCACCCGGACCTTTGTCCCGCTGGTTCACGCCATCGAGATCGGCGACGGTCTCCAGGTCCCCTATGAGAAGCGCCACATCAAGGACTCCCCCCACATCGACCCGCACGACCAGCTGACCCCTGACGAAGAGGCCATCCTGTTCACCCATTACGGTGTGGAGTACCGGCCGTCGACCGACCCCGAACCAGGAGTCGCCGGGTCGCCCGGGTCGGGCCCTGGCGCAACCGGGTCCGTCGAGTCGACAGGCGCGGTTGCACCGGAGGCGGGCTCCGCCGGTCCGACCGAGGCCGTCCCAGCCGAGCCGACCGAGGTCGTTGACCCCGCCGGCGGCGCCCCTGGCTCCGGCAAGCCGACCGAGGCGACCCCGGCCGACCCCGAGCCGGCTGACCTCAGGGGCGGCGCCCCCGACCCCGACCAACCACCCGGGGCGGCCCCGGCC
>DATHIG010000119.1:0-2048 GCA_035490035.1 Actinomycetes bacterium | reverse complement strand
CGGAGCCCCGGCCGCGGGACTCACGGCGATCTGCGTGACGAAGACGGCTATGAGCAGACCGATCGCCACAATTAGCGGTGACTTGCGCATTTTCCCCTCCTTCTTTGAGCCCGGCGTGCTGAGCGGACAGCACTGCCGTCTGCTCCTGAGTCGGCAGCAGCACGTCGAAATGTCGAACGACCTGCCGTCGAGCACGTGCAGAGCGGCGTCAGCCGGCCGAGCGGGTCAGCCTCGTAGCGTTCCACTGGGTGGGCCCAGCGACGTGGCCGGTGAAGCGGGTAAGCCCCAGGCGGTCGAGTGTGAGCACCTCCACCGCCAGCTCGGCCAAACCCATCCAGACCCACAGCCGGCCGTCGGCAGCCACCTACCAGCAGCACCGGCTCCAGGAACCACCGCCCATAGAGCGCCTCCTGCCGTCGCGCTCGTGTGGCCAGGGAAGCAGTCATCGGCCGCGGGCCCTGGCCGCGGGGATCGTGGCGCCTAGCCACCAGGACCACACTGGCAGCCGTCGAGATCGAGACTAGGAGGTCGCCTTCTTGGTCGTCGACTTCCCCCTGGACTGGGCCGCATCGGCCGCCGGAGCGGTCGCCTGCACCAGCCGCTTGGCGAAATCCCGCTGGGCGGCCAACAGCTGCTCGGCGAACCCGAACACGTTGTCGATCACCTGCTCGGCGGTGGGCGCCTCGCCGGTCGTGGTCGATGCGGCGTCACCCCACATCCGCTGCACACTCTCGGACCATGCACGGACCGCGTCGGCCGACGCCTCCTGGCCCTGCCGGACGGCCTCCAGATATTGCTCCTTGGGGGAGGTCGAGGACGATTCACTGGTGCCCATCAGATGCTCCTCGATCGGGCCCATCGGGTCGAGACAGTAGGCCAGCGCGATGCTCCACCGGGGGCCCGCGCGGCCGAGCACAGCACCAGGCCCTGGTCCCCGAGCAGGCCGCTGCGCTGCGCCGGCGCCGCGAACGGCGAACGCTCGCCGCGACCCTGGCCCGATCGTCGATCGCATGCCTCGTCTGGGCTGGGGTCGTGTCCATGACGCCTCCCGGCCGGGTGGCAGCGGCGCCGGCACCGCTCGCCGTGGCGCCCCTCGACCGGCATTCTCCAGCCAGACGCCACGCGCGTACAGCCCTGGGTCCTGCTTGCTACTCAGGGCCGGCCACGTTCAATTCACGTCACCACGCGAAGTTATGCGCTCTACCACCGCTGTGCGACCCGGCGTGCCACCCGGAAGGCCGCAGGCGAGCCGATGATAGTGCTGGTCAGACGGTTGTAGCGCCTCGAAAGGGTCCCGGACTGCGCAGACCCCGCGGCGCGTTCCACGATCAGCTCCACCGCCTGCCACCTCCTACCGGATCGCCTGTGCTGGTGGCACCCGGCAGGGCCAACCGAGGAAACGACGCTGAACCGCGTGCTCGCAGCAAACAGTTCGTGGTGCCGGGAAGGCCCCCGCGTCAGTCTTATCAATGGGCTCTGCCGCACCAAGCAGCGCCGAGCTTGGCCGGGCACACCGATTCTCATCCATCGTGGCGCCCCCGGCCATGTGGTCCTTATCGGCAATCACTCGCTCACCGCCATGCAACCCTGCGTTTTCCAGGGCGCGGGCGACCGTCAGGGGCGAAGTAATGCGTTCGTACCGCTGTACCTGGCACGTGCTCGGCCCGTAACCACCGGCCGCGCCGGAGGGTCGGGACTTGCCAGCGGCCACAGACACCACATCAAGGCATCACGTGTCCCTTACTCCCGCACGGGCTCCGCCCTCGCAGGGGGGTCCCATCCCAGGGCAGTCTGGACGAGGTGGCAGGCTATGTGCTAACCAGGCTGCGGGGGTAGACATGACCGAAGTCCAGTCGGAGTGGCGTGGGCCGACCGTCCGCCGCATGCTGGTCGGCGCCCAGCTGCGTCGGCTCCGGACCGACATGGGGCTCTCACGGGAGGAGGCCGCCGAGGCGATCCGGGCATCGGAGTGGAAGATCCACCGCCTGGAGAACGGCAAGGTCGGCTTCAAGGAACGCGACATCATCGACCTGCTGCGCCTCTACGGC
>DATHIG010000118.1:0-6328 GCA_035490035.1 Actinomycetes bacterium | reverse complement strand
GCTAGGGCCCGGCTTCGCGCTCCGCCCTGGCCTGGTCCGCCGGCAGCAGCTTGTAGCCGACGCCGCGCACCGTCTCGATCAGGCTCTCGAACTCGGGGCCAAGCTTCGCGCGCAGACGCCGGATGTGCACGTCCACGGTCCGGGTACCACCGTAGAAGTCGTACCCCCACACCTCGCGAAGGAGCCCCGGCCGTGTGAACACGCGTCCGGGCCGGTCCGCCAGGTAGCGCAGGAGCTCGAACTCCTTGTAGGTGAGGTCGAGCGGCCGGCCCCTGAGCCGGACCTGGTAGGAGACGGGGTCGACGACCAGGTCGCCGATCCGGATGGCGGCGTCGGGGTCGGCGGCCTCCGGGCGCTGGACGAGCAGCCGGAGCCGGGCCTCGACCTCGCCCGGCCCGGCGCCGGGGAGCACGAAGTCGGAGGCGCCCCAGTCGCGCTGCAGCCCGGCCAGGCCGGCCTCCGGCATCACCACCAGGATGGCCAGGCGCTCCGAGCCGCCCCGCAGGGTCCGGCAGAGCGCCTGGGCGCGGGACAGGTCGCGGGTGGCGTCGATCACCACCAGATCCTTGGCCGCGGCGCCCAGCAGGCTGGCCGCGTCGAGGGGCATCGTGGCGACCGGATGGGCCAGGTACTCCAGGGCGGGCAGGACCTCCTTCGCCCCCCCGGCCCGACCTGTCAGGCAGGCGAGCTCGGCCACCCGATCTCCTCCGTGGAATTGCTGCCGCGGCGAACAGCCGCGCAACCTACCATAGCGGTATGGTCAGGATCCGACTGTTCGCCGCCCTGCGCGAGGCGGCCGGCGTGCCGGAGGCGGAGGCCCAGCCGGGGCCCCTCCAGGCGATTCTCGACGAGCTCGGCGACCGCTTCGGCGACCGCTTCGTCGCCGTGCTCGGCTACTCGAGCGTGCTGGTGGACGGTGAGCGCTGGCGCGACCCGGCTGCCCCAGTCCCCGACGGCGCCGAGCTGGCCCTGCTGCCGCCGTTCTCCGGGGGCTGACCGCGCCTCCAATGGATCGATGCGGCTGGCTCGTGACAGTCTTGGCGGCACCATGCGCAAGCTGCTGATCGCCGCCGTCGTCCTGCTGATCCTTGGCGTAGCCGCCGACTTCGCCGCCGCCCGCGTCTTCGAGGACCGGGTCACCGACGTGCTGCAGCGCGAGTACGAGCTCGGCCAGCGGCCGGTGGTGCAGGTCCGCGACTTCCCGTTCCTGCCCCGCCTGGCCTCCGGGCGGTTGTCGACCATCGACGTCGCCGCCACCGACGCCAAGGTCGAAGGGATCAACGCCGCCCGGGTCCAGCTCCATCTCCGCGGCGTCCGGGTGCCGCGCGACGTCCTGTTCGGCGAGCCGGGCCGGATCACCGTCGAAAGGGCGGACGGCCAGATCGAGCTGACCGAGGCCGAGGTCAACCGGCTGCTGGTCGACCGCCTGCAGGGCGGGGCGCTGGCCATCGGTGAGGACGGGGTGCAGGTGCGCGTCCAGGTCGAGCTGCTCGGCCAGTCGCTGGACGCCGTGGTCACCGGCAAGCTGGGGGCGCGCAACGGCGCCATCACGTTCACGCCTGACGAGGTGCGCCTTGGCGAGGGCCTCGACTCGGCCCTCGGGCCCCAGGTTGCCTCGCGGTTCACCTTCGAGGTGCCGTTGCCGGAGCTGCCGGCCGGCCTGCAACTGGAGCGGGTCGACACCCGGCAGGGGACGGTGGTGCTCAGCGGCAAGGCGGCGGCCGTTCGGATATCCGCCTGATACGCTGCACCCATGACCCTTGAGTTCTGGTACACGGCCTTGCTGGTCGCCATGCTGGGCGCCGCGGGCGTGTTCGCCATCTACGTCGTCTACCGCCTGCTCAAGGACTGACGGCGGAGCCCTGCTGGATCCGGGCATGAAAGGCCCAGGGGGTTGGCCTCCGCTCTTGCAAGCGGCGCCGTCTCGGTCGGACCAGGCCGAGGCCCCCTGGGTTCGGTGATCTGTTTGGATTCCGGGGGTGATCCACTCCCCGCGATCGAGGTCTGATCGCCCTACCGGGCAGTCACCTCACGGGTCCGTACCGGTTCTGACAGCTGGACCACCTCCCTTCTCGCGTGATTCCAGTTAGCCACACCGCCGTCCGGACCGCAAACATGTTTGGCTACCATGGGGCCATGCAGGCATTGACCAGCCCACTCGAAGCGCTCGCGGCGGCAAGGGAGCGCGTGATCGCGGTCGACCGGCCCGACCTGGCGACGGTCGCCCTGACCGGAGCCGACGTGCTCCGCTACCTGCACGCCGTCTGCACCCAGCACACCGCCGACCTGCGTCCCGGCGACGCCACCCAGGCGCTGCTGCTGTCGCCCAAGGGCAAGATCGAGCTCGCCTTCCGGCTGGCCGTGCTCGGCGGCGGCGTGCTGCTGGACGCCGATGCCGAGGCCGCCCAGGCGCTGGCCGCACGGCTGGCCCGCTTCGTGTTCCGCTACGACGTGGCCGTCGCCCAGCCGGCCGCGGGGGCGGCGACCCTGCTCGGCCCGGGAGCCGACGCGGCCTTGACCGCCGCCGGCCTCCCGGCCCCGGCGGCGGGCCGGGTGGCGATCGTCGGGCCGGAGCTGGTGGTCCACCGCACGCCGGTCGGGGTCGACCTGGTCGGCCCGGGCGCCACCGCGGCGGCCGCGCGCCTGGAGCAGGCCGGGGTCGGGCGTGCCGCGGCCGAGCTGTGGGAGCTGGTCAGGGTCGAGCAGGGCCTGCCGCGGGCCGGCCGCGAGCTGACCGACGACGTGCTGGCCGAGGAGGCAGGGCTGCTGGGCTCCCACGTCCACCTGGACAAGGGCTGCTACCCGGGCCAGGAGACGGTGGCCAGGGTGCACAACCTCGGGCAGGTCCAGCGCCGCCTGGCCGGCCTCCGGTTCCAGCCAGCCAGCATCCAGTACCCCGACGCCCAGCCGGCCGGCGGCCGGGACCCCGACGCCCAGCGGGCCGGCGGCCGGGACCCCGACGCCCAGCCAGCCAGCCGCCAGTACCCCGACGCCCAGCGGGCCGGCGGCCGGGACCCCGACGCCCAGCCAGGCGGCGGCGAGGGTTGGGACGACCTGCCGGCGCCCCGGACCGACCTGGTCACCGACGATGGCCGCCGCGCCGGCCAGCTCCGCAGCGTCGTCCGCCATCCCGAGCTCGGCCCGATCGGCCTCGCCTATGTCCGCCGGGTGGTCGAGCCGGGGCGCCTGGTGATCGCCGATGGCCGGCTCGCGACCGTCGTCGAGTTGCCGTTCGCCTGAATGGCCTACAATCTGTCCCGCTCCATGCGCCAGTGGCAATCAGGGGGGGATGGATGAGCGTGGAGGTAGTTCCCGGCGGCCAGCGCCGCATCGACCGGGTCCTCGACCCGCGCTTCACGGATGGGGTCGACCGGCTCGGCCTGCCAGAGCTGCGCGCCCGCCGCGAGGAGGCCGAGGCCGAGGAGGCCGACGTCTCCTTCCTGCGGCGGCTGCTCCAGGGCCGGCTGGACATCCTCAGGGCCGAGCTGGTCCGCCGCTCGGCCGGCGGCGAGCACGACGTTGGCGGCCTGCTGGCCGGCCTGCCCGCCATCCTGACCGACGATGCGCCGGGCACCTTCAGCGCCGTCCCGCGCGTCCAGATGCCCTCACGGGCCGGCGAGCACCGGCGCCGGGTCGAGCGGCTGGTCTCGGACGAGACCATCGCCCGCCTGCCCGAGCTGGACGTCGAGGAGCTGACCACGGCAGTCGAGGTGCTGGCCCGCGAGGAGGAACACGTCTCCGTGCACCGGCGGACGGTCCAGCGGGTGGTCGACCTGCTTCGTGGCGAGCTGGCCCGGCGCTACCGGGACGGCACCGCGCAAGTGTCGCAGCTCCTCGAGTGATCTCCTCGATCCCCTCGAAGGGCTCAAGTCTTGCCGGCTCCGGTCCGATGGGTACAGAACCGGTCCGATTGCGCCTCCCTGCCCAGCGCGGGCGACGGAAGGTGGCCCCGATGGAGCTGAACCGCGTGCTGGTGGTCGACGACGACCCAGCCATCAGGCGGGTGGTCTGTGCCCTGCTCGACCTTGACGAGTACGGCCTGCTCGAGGCGGCCGACGGTCAGGCCGCCCTGGAGGTGGTCAGGCTCGAACGGCCAGATCTGGTGATCCTCGACCTCACCATGCCGAGGCTGGACGGGCTGCGCGCCTGCCAGGCGCTGCGCTCCGACCCGGAGCTGTCCGGGACCCGGGTGCTGGTGCTGACCGGCCGCGACCAGCCGGACGACCGGGCGGCCGCCCGCGACGCCGGGGCCGACGCCTACCTGGTCAAGCCGTTCTCCTCCCTGGCCCTGCTGGACGCCGTCAAACAGCTGATGGACGGCTGAGCCGTGGACCCGGGCAGCAGCCACCTGGAGCAGCTGGAGGCGGCCGAGCGGCAGCTGCTGGTGTTCGCGCACGAGATCAACCACCTCTACCAGGCCGAGCGGGCGCGGGCGCTCGAGCTGGAGCGGGCCCTGGGCCGCCTGCGCGAGTCCTACCTCGACATGATCAAGACCCTCGCCTTCGTGGTCGAGGCCAAGGACCCGAGCACCAGGGCCCACCTCCAGCGGACCCACGACTATGCGGTCGCCCTGGCCGAGGCCGTCGACCCGGAGCTGGCCGCCGACGAGCAGCTGCGCTACGGGTTCCTGCTCCACGACGTCGGCAAGGTCGGCATCCCCGAGGCGGTGCTCAACAAGCCGGGCCCGCTGGACGACGGCGAGTGGGAGGTCATGCGCGCCCACCCGATGCTCGGAGTCCAGATGGTTGCCGGCATCAAGTCGCTCGGCAGCGCCGTCGAGGTGATCCGCTGCCATCACGAGCGCTGGGACGGCAAGGGCTACCCTGCCGGGCTGGCCGGCGAGGCGATCCCGGCGGGGGCGCGGGTGTTCGCCGTCGCCGACGCCTTCGACGCCATGACCTCCGACCGCCCCTACCGCCAGGCCATGCCCTTCGACCGGGCCTGCCAGGAGATCGCCGAGGGGGCCGGCTCCCAGTTCGACCCGTCGGTGGTCGACGCCTTCACCGCCATCGTCCCGGGCCTCCCCGACCTGCACGCGTCCCTGCACGAGGCGGGGGCCAGTGGCGGCAGGCCCAGCCTGCCGGCGGAGCGCGCTCCGGGGCTCTCGGTCGTGCCGGCACGGGTCCCGGCCGAGCGGTCCTGATAGCCTCGGGGGCTCCATCGTCCGAGCCCCAGGGAGGCGGCCAATGGAGGTCAGGGCCGAGGTCCTCGCCGAGGTCGAGCGGTCCGGGTTCGTCGAGAGCCGGCACCTGGGCGTGGTCGCGGTCGCCGACGCCGACGGCCAGCTGCTGGCCTCCGCCGGCGACCCCGACCTGGTCATCTACGCGCGTTCCTGCTCGAAGCCGTTCCAGGCGATGGCCGTCCGCGACCTCGGGGTCGAGGCCGAGCTGGGCCTCGGCCAGCTCGCCCTTGCCGGGGCCTGCGGCTCCCACAACGGCGAGCCCGATCATGTGGCCTCGGTGCGCAAGGTGCTGGAGGCGGCCGGCCTCGACGAGACGGCGTTGCGCTGCCCGCCGGCGATGCCCACCGACCGCAAGGCCCGCTCGCGGGCCGACGGCCCGGCCGCCGTGTACCACAACTGCTCCGGCAAGCACGCCTACATGCTCGCCGGCTCGGTGGTCAGGGACTGGGCCCCCGAGCGCTACACCGAGCCCGACCATCCGCTGCAGGCGGTGGTGACCGACACCCTCAGCGACTTCGTCGGGCTCCCGGTCGAGCACGTCGGCGTCGACGGTTGCGGAGTCCCCGTCCACGCCGTCCCCCTCCGCGGCCTGGCCACCGCCTACGCCCGCCTCGGTACGCGCGCCGCCGCGGGTGATGAGGGACCCGCGGCGGTGGTCGAGGCCGCCCGCCGCCACCCGTTCATGCTCGCCGGCACCGGCCAGCTCGACACCCTGCTGCTGGAGGCGACCGGCGGCCGGATCCTCGCCAAGGTGGGCGCCGAGGCCGCCTACGCGGCCGTCGACCTGTCCACCGGCACCGGCCTCGCCCTCAAGGTCCTCGACGGCGCTCCGCGGGCGAGAGCCGCCGCGCTGCTGGCCGCCCTGCGCGCCCTCGGCTGGCTCGGCGGCCAGCAATGGGAGGCCCTTCTCCCGGCGGCAACGGTCGAGATCCACGGCGGCGGCCAGACGGTCGGCAGCGTCCATCCGGCCAAGCTCGACCTCGCGACGCCGGACTGATCCGCCGATGCTCGACCTTCCGGCGCGGGCCTGATCCGCCGATGCTCGACTCCCCGGCGCGGGCCTGATCCGCCGATGCTCGACGCCCCGGCGCGGGGACTGACCGCCGACGGATTCCACTTCCGTCGCCAGATGGTATGGGCGCTTGC
>DATHIG010000117.1:0-2202 GCA_035490035.1 Actinomycetes bacterium | reverse complement strand
ATGTGATCGAAATGGTCCACGAGCCCGCGGCTTGTACGTGGAAGAATTGAGGTCCCGAGTCGATCTGGCCCTGTGGGTTGACGACGGAGCGGTAACGCCCGTTCGGGGTCAACGTGCGCAGGTTGTAGATCCGTCCGTTGTCGTTGGGGGTGATCTCGGCGAATACACCGCGGCCGGTGAAGTGGATGACCAGATCTCCCTCGCCCTTGAACGACTTGTCGAAGGTGGGCATCGCGGACAGCGGCATCACCTCTATCCGCCACGGACTGCTGGCCGTGACCTCGAAGCCGGTCGAGTTGCCACCTTCCCAGTCAAGCGGCCAGACGCCCTCGTACGGATCGGTGGTCACGACCACAACGTCCTGCGTGCCCCGCGCCCGCACTTCGAAGCGATTCGACCTCCGATTACCGCTGATTCGCACGGCGGCCGGACCAGGCGAGTTCTTCCTCAGCCACACGATGCCGTCGCCTGAGCCGGTGAACACGATGCTGGCTGCGGGTGTCGAGCCGCCTTCGGCCGAGTCTCCTGGCCGCCCGCTTTCCGCTTTGGTACCAGCTTCGCTGCCCGACGCGGTGCTGTGGCCTTCGGGGGCGTAGCGCGCCAGCAGGTCGGCGAGGGGGTCCTCGGCTTGATTGTTGTTGGCTTGGTCACGCTGCTCGGCCGGCTCTGGCCGTAACTCCCGCTGCGAGTCCAGGATGAGCCGAGCCAGTCGCCGACCCTCTATAGCAGCTGACAAGGATCTACGCGCCCGCGAGGTAGGTGGCCTCCGCGGTGGGCCGTTCTGCGCAGGGTCGTCGGGCAGCGAGGCGGTTGGGACGGCCGCTCTCTTGGGCGGTGGGGTATTCGGTGCGGCCTGTGCCGGTGCTGGCGCGCTCGGTGCGGCCTTGTCTGCGGGAGGGCTCGAGGCGGCCTGCTTGGGCGGCGGCGCATTCCCAGCAGCAGCTGTTTGCGGAAGCGGGGCGCGGGCGGAAGCAGCCTTGTCCGGTGGCGGAGCGCTGGTCGCCGTGCTGGCCACCTGGGTGGATGGCTCGCCGCCGTACGCAGGCCGCAGCTGACGGGCGCGGTGAAGGAACACCGCGAGCGCTATCAACACGAGCCCTGCGACCAACGGCGCGACCAACCAGGGGACGCCGCGGTCTGGAGACCCTTCGCTCGATTCCGTTGGTGCGGCCGGCGCTGGGCCGGCATCGGGCAGGTTGACGACGGTTCTGTGTTCCTGGTCACCAGCCTGGAACGTGACCTGCGCCACCGCAGGAAGCGCACCTGGAGCCTCGAACGTGACGAGGTATTGCTCGCCCAACGTGGCGGCCAGGTCTCCGAAGGACTGCACGATGTCCTCGGCACCGGTCGTCACGACGCCGCCGCCCGCTTGCTCAACGACGGATGGCCACAGGGCATCTGTGCCGGTCTGTATGACGTTGAGGACCGCTTCGGAGTGCGACACGGCTTGGCTCAACCGCACCAGGTCCGCGAGCTGTCCCTGTTCGTCGCCATCGGTGTAGACGATGATCGCGCGTGGCCCGGGCGGAGCGGACTCGAGGGACTGGGCCGCGAGCATGGTCGCCGCCATGGTGGCACGTGAGCCGCCGACCCGCAGCGCACTGATTGCGCTCAGCGCCTCGGCACGGTGCTCGCTCAAGGGTGCGACGACCTCGGGCTGGCCCGAGGTCGCGACCACCATGGTGTGCGCACCATCGGGAAGCCGCAACAGGAACTCGGCCGCACCGCTTTGCACCGCGGCGAGCTCTTGCGACGTGAGCCCGGATGCCGTGTCGATCACCAGTGCGACCGAGAGGTCGCCGGACGCCATGGGACTGACGGTCGTGGCCACGGGCTCTCCGTCGATTGTCACCGAGCACGATTCCGCTGCCGATTCGTTCTGCGGCGGTGTGACGGGCGGTTCGACCACCATCGACACGCGCGGCGCCGAGGCGGTGTGGACCGCGATCACCCGGAGCTCATCCCCAGCTGCAGCGGCCGGATGGGAGGCCCACAGAAGCAACAGGACAAAGCCGACCGCGGTGGACGCGATCAGCCTGCGCGCGCTACCTCGGTCACGAGGCCCGAGCAGCGAAGACCACGAAGTTTTCACTGTAATGTCCAGTAGCCCGATCATATGGTCCCCCGCAAGTAACCAGTCGCAGCTCCGGGTCAAGCGTCGGGTAGTACACGAGGTCGCTAGGGAACGCCACCTTCCTGTAA
>DATHIG010000116.1:0-5519 GCA_035490035.1 Actinomycetes bacterium | reverse complement strand
CGTCGCCTGGCCACCTACGAGGACTACGCGCTGCGCCTGCTCGACGACTACGGCGTGCGGGTCGCCCGGACCTACGGCGTCGTCGAGCTCACCCCCAACCGGGAGTACATGCTGGTCACCCAGTTCTTCGAGAACGCGAAGAACCTGGGCGACTCCGAGGTCGACGAGGTGGTGATCGACGAGGGCCTGCGGATGGTGCGGACCTTCTGGGACATCGGCGTGGCCCACCGCGACATCAAGCCGGCCAACCTGCTGGTGCAGGACGGCCACCTGCAGCTGGTCGACGTCTCCGGCCTCGAGGTCCGCCCGTCACCGTGGCGCCAGGCGGTCGACCTGTCCAACATGCTGCTCACCCTGGCCCTGCGCACCGACCCGGAGCGGGTCTACCGGCGGGCGACCAGGCTGTTCACGCCCGACGAGATCGCCGAGGCCTGCGCATCCTCGATCGGGCTCACCGTCCCCACCGAGCTGCAGGCCAAGCTGCGGGCGGACGGGCGGCCGC
Organism: Actinomycetes bacterium; assembly: GCA_035490035.1. Classification (GTDB taxonomy): domain Bacteria; phylum Actinomycetota; class CALGFH01; order CALGFH01; family CALGFH01; genus CALGFH01. The sequence goes on along the minus strand of DATHIG010000116.1, from coordinate 5,017 downwards.
TGCTCCACCGCTTCCGGCAACTGGCCCCCCAACGCGCCCGCGTCTCGATCCAGCGCTGGAGCGCCCGACGCCTGGCGCTGACGGCCGCCGCGGTGCTCGGCATCGTGGTGCTGGTGACCCTGTTCCTGGACTCGCTCCGGGCCGGCCTCGTCTAGAACAGCGAGCATGCGTCGGGCGGCCACGCAAATGCGTCGAACCCGGATACTTGGCCGGTGTCCCGGCTGGAGCGCCGGGGACGGTGTTGCCTGCTCACGGCTCGATCGTCAGCGGGCGGCCGGCGGCCGTCTGCAGCAGCGCGGTGATGGTGGCCCAGCCCCTGGCCGGCACGGCGGCGGCGGGAGAGTAGCCGGGGGCGTGCAGCGGGATCCGAACCCGGAGCGCGCCGGGGAGGATCCGGAACCGGATCGGTGGGTCCAGCAGCAGCGCCTCCCCGTCGACGCCCACCTCCACCGGCTGACCGGACTGCACCTCGAAGCTGGTGTCAGACCACTCCAGCCAGCCCTCCGGCCGGCGAGTCCGTCCCGAGGCCTGCAGCTGCGCCGACCTCTCGGCGTCGCGGGAGGACTGGAACCTGGCCGCGACGATGCCGAGGGCACCGGAATCGATGCGCCGTCTGGACCCGAAGCCTTCCGCCCGGCCCAGCTCATACCGGCTGTTGGAGACCATGATGAGGTGGGCGGATGGGTATTTGGTCCCGTCCGGGCCGGTGTAGTTGAGATCAAAGGGTGTGGCGTCCGGGCCGAGCATCTGCGGCAGCAGCTCGAGCGCCGTGCCGATCTTGTCGCCGCGATAGGCGGGAGACTGGACGATCTTGGCGTACAGGCCGAGGGTGGCGTTGTTGACGAACACCCGGTCGCCGATCAGGCCCAGGTCGACACGCCGCTCCACCGCCTCCCCGAACGCGTCCAGGGCGCCGACCACGTCGTCGCGATCAAGGCCCAGGTCCATGGCCAGGTGGTTGCGGGTCCCCGCCGGTACGCAGACGAACCCGACGTCGTGGGCGGAGGCCACGCTGGCCACCAGTGCCTGCGAGCCGTCCCCGCCGGCCATGCCGACCACATCCGCGCCGCCGGCCACGGCCTGCTCGGCCAGCTGGAGCAGGTCGTCGCCTGGGGCCAGCACCACCGGCTCGATGCCCCGACGGCGGGCCTCCTCGACCAGGTGGAACTGCTCGACCTTCCCGCCGCCCGACTTGGGGTTCATGAGCAGCACCGGCCGGGTCGCCGGCCCGACGGCCACGCCGGGGGTCGGGCCGCTCTTCAGCGACTTGAGGTCGCGTCCCAGCGCATACCGGGTCGCCGCCCCGCCGATCGCGAACAGCGCAATCAGGACCAGCAGCTGCAGCAGCCGGCCGTAGGCCACCACCAGCACGATCGGCGCGGCCAGGGCCAGCACGGCCACCACGGTCGCGACCAGCCGGCGGGTTCCGGTCCGGGTGATCGCGTAGGCGGCCGCGCTGATGGCGCCAGCCAGGCACACGATGGCCGCGACCAGCCGGAGCAGGTGCCTGGCCAGCGCCACCACCAGGATCGCGAACGCGGCCGCGACCACCAGGATGGCCAGGATCGCACTCACCCTGCGCGCTGCTGGCACCGACTGCATCTCCGACCTCCCGTCCGACCGTAGAATCCTCGCATGTCGCAGGGAACGAGCAAGCCACCGGACACCGTCGGGGACGCGCTCGCCCGGCGGGTCGAGGTGGGGCGGGGCCCGGCAGCTCGCTTGGCCGAGGGGTTGCGAGAGCTGGGGGCGGTGGATCGGGCGGTGTACCAGGCGGTGGCCCGCACCCCCACCGCCGCCCTGGACGGCCCGGTGCGCCGGCTCTCCGATGCCGCCAACTACTCGCGCCTGTGGCTGGTGATCGCCGCCGCGATCGCCGTGCTGGGCGGCGGCCGCGGACGCCGGGCGGCGCTGGAGGGAGTCGTCTCGATCGGCGTCACCTCCGCGACGGTCAACCTGGGGATGAAGTCCCTCCACCGACGGCGGCGCCCGGACCGCATCGAGGCCGACCTGTCGCGGGCCCGCCAGGTACCGATGCCGGACTCCTTCTCGTTTCCCTCCGGCCACGCCGCCTCGGGGTTCGCGTTCGCCTACGCCATCGGCCGCCACCTGCCGGGACTGGCCGTGCCGATCCGACTGCTCGCCGCCGGGGTCGCCTACTCCCGCGTCCATACCGGCGTCCACTACCCGGGCGACGTGGTGATCGGCTCCATCACCGGTGCCGGGACCGCGGCCATGGTCGCCGCCGTGTGCGACCGGCTTCCGAGCGCGCCAACGGCCGGCCCGAAGCGGGCACGGTTCGCGCCAGATGGGGTTTTGCGGCTCACTCGAGGCTTGTAGGATCGGGAGGAACCCGGCCCAATGCCGCGCCATGGAGGGCTCTGCCATGCCGGTCGGCTCGCTCGACGCCGTCACAGACACCACCATCTGGGGCAGGGTCGCTGGCGACGACGTGACCGGACCGGTCAGGTTGCGCGTCGAGGTTGATGGGCGGCTGTGGCGGTACGCGAGGGCGAGCCAGGTCGACCCCGACGGCGGGCCATGGCGCTTCGCCATCGCCCATGCCCTGGCCGAGGGCCAGTCGGTCAGCGTGTACGCGATCGGCGCCGACCAGGAAGCGATCCTGCTCGCCGGGTCGCCCATGCGGACGCCGGCCTCCACGCCCCCGCGCGGTGAGCTTGAGGCGGTCACGCCAACGCACATCAGCGGCTGGGCTGTCGACGACGACTACGACGGCCCGATCACCGTTGCGATCCACCTCGATGGCCGGTTCTGGCGTCGGGTCACCGCCGACATGCAACGTCCCGACCTGGATGAGCAGGGGATCGGGCCGCACGGGTTCGCGGTCCCTCATGCCCTCCAGCCGGGCCAGCTGGTCGAGGCCCTGGCGCTTGGGGTGCGCTCCGACGGCTCGCGTGACCAGCAGCAGGTGCCGCTGTCCGGTTCGCCGCGCACCCCTCCGGCCGGTTATCTGGCCCCCGGCGTCATTCACGAGGCGCTCCTGGAACCGAGCGGGCCGTTCGCCATCCATGTGGTCGCCGTGCACCTCGCCGCGGTCAGCACCATGGACCTTGCCCTGGCCCTGGACGTGCTGCCGGGCCTGGAGACGACCTCGTCGATGGCGCGGCGCCGAGCTGCGGTGGTGGCGATCAACGCCGACTACGCGGACCTGACCGGCCGGCCGGTGCACGCCTACGCCCAGGACGGCCGCCTGCTCCAGACCCCGGGAATCCTCGGCAACAATGTCGCCGTCAACGACCTGGAGACAGCCACCTTCATGGGGCGTCCGCGCGTCGAGGTGGTGGCCGAGACCGTCCGCACCGGCGTGCGCCTGATCGTGCAGCAGGTCAACCGGGGGGCGCCGGCGGGAGACGAGATCGCGCTGTTCACTCCGGAGGGGGCCACGCTGGAGCAGCCGCCGGCGGAGGCCACCTCGGTCCGGCTGCGCGCGGTCGGACCGGCCAGCGTGCGCGCCGACGGCTGGGCTGAGACCTCCTACACGGTGGAGGCCGTCGGCTCGCTCGGCGGGCCGGTCCCCGCCGGCACGGTGGTGCTGTCGACGCCTCCGACCGGCGCGCTGGCAGCCGTCATCGGCGCACTGGAGCCGGAGGAGCCGGTGACCGTCGCCTGGACGTTTGCCGGCTGGCCGGGAGTGTTCGACGTGACCGGTGGGAACCCGACGCTGGTCAGGAACGGCAGGGTCCTCAGCGGCAACGTGGACGGGAGCTCGCCGTTTCATCGCCGCAACCCCAGGACCGCGGTCGGGAGCACGGCCGACGGGCGGCTGCTGCTGGTGACCGTCGACGGGCGGCAGCCTGGCCATAGCGTCGGCATGAGCTTGCGGGAGCTCGCCGAGCTGTTCGTGCGGCTGGGCGCCCAGGCGGCGATCAACCTGGACGGCGGTGGATCGACCACCATGGTCGTGGAAGGCGCCATCGTGAACCGGGTGTCCGACCCGCAGGAGCGCAGGGTGCCGTGCGCGCTGCTGGTGCTTGGCGGCCCTGGACCCGCGGTCGTGCCGCCGGCCCAGGCGCCTCGACTGTCCGCCGTGGAGGCCCAGGAGCAGCGGTCCGCCCTCGACCTGATCGCCAGCGACCCGGGCTCGACCGCCGGGCTGCTGGAGTGGCTGCGCGCCCAGGGCACCCCAGCTCCCCGCCGGCCTTGACACGTCGTCGGTCTAGGCCGGCGGGGGGTCGAGCTGGAGCCGTCCATCCGAGCGCTGCTCCAGCATCTGCCGGAGGGTCGGGCGGGTGGTGAAGCCGAGCACCGACGGCGCCTCGCTGATGAGCTGGGCCCGGCGTGCCGCCGGCGTGCTGAGCCGTGTGGTGACGCAGCCGCCGGGAAACACGTCGAACCGGGTGGCCGAGAACCGCGGCGCCAGATCTTCGATCAGCATGAACCGCCGCGCTCCCGGCTGGTCGGACGGGACCTGGGTCGCGCCCGCCGGGTCACAGGTGGCGGTCAGCCGCACGACCATTGCGCCGATGCCGGCCCGGTCGTTGTCGAGGGTGAGCACCGAGCGGCCGTCGTTGACCGTCACGCTGCTCAGCGTCCAGCCGGCAGGCAGGGATCGCAGGCATGGCACCAGCGACGCCGACGGCACCGACTGGGCCTCCAGCCACTGCGGCTCCAGGTCGGTGCAGGCGAGGTTGCCGATGTACAGCGGCGTCGCCCCGGCCTCGTTGTTGGTGATGTTCCCGGCGACGGTGTTCCCGACGAGGAGAAGCAGCACCACCACCAGCCCCAGGAGCCCGATCCGGCGGGCGCTCCAGCGCTGGACCCGGATCGGGTGCGGCGCGGTCGGCAGCAGGCGGATGAACTCGGCATGCAGGTCGCGGCCCTTCTCCCGCAGCATCCGGCGCAGCTGGGACGGCATGGCCAGCCCGCGGGCGGCCGCGAACGCCTCGCTGATCTCCTCGACCGAGAACTGGCGCAGGGCTCGCTGGTAGACCAGCCCCGGGTCGCTGCGCAGGGCCAGGCAGAGCATCATGTTGGCCAGGTCGACGGCCTGGCGCCA
>DATHIG010000115.1:0-3965 GCA_035490035.1 Actinomycetes bacterium | reverse complement strand
GAGCAGGTCGCCCAGCGCGCCGCTGCCGGCTAGGGAGCGGTCGAAGCGCCACGACAGCGCCCCCTTGGGCTGGGAGGCATAGCCGGAGAAGAACACCGCCCGCACGTTGGTCACCCGGCCAAGGGCGCCTGAGGCGACCAGCTCGCGGCTGTGCTCCACCGCCGGGGCGTGGCGGTAGTTGTAGCCGATGGAGGTGACCAGCCCGGCGGCGTTGGCGGCGGCGGCGACCTGGGCGGTCTCCTCCACGGTCCGGCCCACCGGCTTCTCGATCCAGAACGGCTTGCCGGCCTCGGCGGCGGCCACGCCGATCTCGCGGTGCAGCATGTTGGGCGCACAGATCGACACCACCTCGACGTCGGGGTCGGCCAACACCGCCCGGTAGTCGCTGCTGCCCCTGGCGTAGCCGAGCACCTCGGTGGCGTAGTCGACCCGGTCGGCGGCGGTGTCGGCCGCGTGCACCAGCCGTGGCCGGATGCCGGTCTCGGGGTAGACGTAGGGCAGCGCCTGGTAGGCCCGGCTGTGCAGCTTGCCCATCCAGCCCACGCTGATCAGGCCAACGCCGACGTCATGACGTGGAGTGGTGGATGGCTCGGCCATCTCGGTCATCTCCCTTCCGATCCTGCTATCCGGTCAGTTCTGCGGTCGCGCCCGGCCGAGCTCGGCAGCCACGGCGGCGGCGAGTAGGGTCGCGTCGGAGCCGACAGCGACAAAGGTCCAGCCCTGAGCCCATTTCGCGGCGGCTGCGGCCCCGTCAGGGACGAGCAGCCCGCACGCCTTGCCGTGGTCGGTGGCGGCGGCGTGGACTCGCTCTAGGGCGGTGAGGTAGGCGGTGGCGGTGAGGTCGCCCGGCACCCCGAGGTCGTGGCTGAGGTCACGGGGCCCGACGAACAGCACATCCACGCCGTCAAGGGCGGCAATCGCCGCCGCCTGCTCCACGGCGCGGGCCGACTCGATCTGCACCACGCCCAGGAGCTCCTGGTTGGCCCGGTCCAGGGCGCCCGGATCCAGGCCGAAGCGGCAGGCCCGGTTGTAGGTGGCCACGCCCCGGTCTCCGTCGGGCGGGTAGCGCAGGTGCCGGACCGCCTCGCGGACCTCTTCGACCGAGTCCATCCGGGGCAGCATCACCCCAGCGGCGCCCAGGTCAAGGACCCGGCCGAGCCGGATGCGGGCGGCTGATTCGACCCGGACCACGGTGGGGACGCCGTAGGCGCCGGCGGCCGGGACGACGTCACGGACCTGCTCCTCCCCACCCGCGCCGTGTTCCAGGTCCAGCAGCACCCAGTCCACTCCGGCGGCGGCGCAGACCTCTGCCGCCACCGCTGAGGCGGTGCCAACAAAGGTGCCGACGGTCCACTCGCCGGCGGCGAGGCGAGCGCGCAGCCGGCCGTGATCGAGTGGGGACGGCCTGGCCTGGGCGGGGACGGCGGGGCTGGTCGCGGCGCTCATCCGTGCCACCGCTGGGTGGTCAGGCCGTCCTCGTACTCGGCCCGGAGCTGGGAGACGGCCTCCTGCTCGGCGACCTCGGCGGGGGCAACGTCCCACCACACGCCGGCGCCGGGCAGGTCGGCGTGGGGGATCGCGGGGATGACGATCACCACCGGACCGCTGTGGTCGCGGGTGGTGGCCAGGGCCTTTCGCACCTCGTCGGCGGTGGCCGCCCGAACGGCGAGGGCGCCGAGGCCCTCGGCCACCTTGACCAGGTCGACGTCCAGGTAGCCGCCTTCCAGGCGCGCCGGCTTGGTGGCGGCGCCCTCCGCGGAGCCGGTCAGGTCGAGGCGGCCCTTGCGGTAGTGGAACTCGTTGCCGAACTCGCGGCCGCTGCGCAGCATCTGCAGGCGGTGGATGACCTGGTAGCCATGGTTCTCGGGGACCACGATGGTGATGGACAGGCCCTCCTGGGCGGCGGTGACCAGCTCGGTGGGGGCCATGAGGAAGGTGCCGTCGCCCAGGAACGAGACGATCCGCTTGGCGGGGTCGGGTTCGGCCAGGCGCACCCCGATGGCGGCCGGGAGCTCATAGCCCATGCAGGAGAACCCAAATTCCAGGTGGGTGAAGCGGCCCTCGGTGGCGTCCCAGACTTTCTGCAGGTCGCCCGGGGGGCCGCCGGCGGCGGCGATGATGGTGTCACCCGGCCGGGCGTGCTCCTGCAGCAGCCCGATGATCTGGCCCTGGGTGAGCACGGCTTCGGTGTCGGGCACGACGTCGGAGTCGGACGGCAGGGCCGAGAAGTCAAACGGTGTGTCGGGGTCGAGCGCGACCGCACGCTCGGCCTGCCAGCGCTCGTTCAGGACCCGGACTCGTTCCCGCCATCCGTCCGGGCTGGTGGTGCCGTCGCGCACGACCGCCTCGGTCAACGCCGCCAAGGCCCGCTTGGCGTCGGCCACGATCCCGGTGGCGCCCAGCCGACCGGCGTCGTAGGGGTTGAGGTTGATGCTGGCGAAGCGGACCTGCGGGTGCTGGAACAGCGACTGCGACGCGGTCGCGAAGTCGGTCAGGCGCGATCCGACGGTCAGGACCAGGTCGGCTTCGCGGGCCAGGTCGTTGGTGGCCGGGGTGCCCTCCAGGCCGACGCCGCCCAGCTGCCACCAGGCGCGTTGCTGGACCGCGCCCTTGCCGGCGAAGGTCTCGGCCACCGGGATCCCGGCCGAGGACGCCAGGGCCTCCAGCTCCGGGGTGGCGTCGGCGTAGACGACCCCGCCGCCGGCGATGATCAGCGGCCGCTCCGCCTGGGCGAGCAGCCGCGCGACCGCCTCGACCTCCTCGGGGTCGGGGAGGGGGCGGCGGATGGTCCAGTCCCGCTCGGCGAACAGCTCGGCCGGGTAGTCGTAGGCGTGCGACTGGATGTCCTGGGGCAGGGACAGGACCACGGCGCCGGTGTCGACCGGGTCGGTCAGCACCCGCATGGCCGCCGGCAGGGCGGTCAGCAGCTGCTCGGGCCGGGTGATGCGGTCGAAGAAGCGGGCCACGGGCCGGAAGGCGTCGTTGACGGAGGTGTCGGCCTCGACCGGGTGCTGGAGCTGCTGCAGCACCGGCCCCTGTCTGCGGGTGGCGTAGGCGTCGCCGGGCAGCAGCAGCACCGGCAGCCGGTTGACGGTGGCCAACGCGGCGCCGGTGACCATGTTCAGCGCACCCGGCCCGATCGAGCTCGTGGCGACCATGATCTGGCGTCGCCGCTTCGCCTTCGCGAACGCGACGGCGGCCATCGCCATCGATCCCTCGTTGTGACCGCGCCAGGTCGGGAGCTGATCCTGCACGCCTTCGAGCGCCTCCCCGAGGCACGTGACGTTGCCGTGGCCGAAGATCGCGAACACCCCCGGGAACAACGGCCCCTCGTTCCCGTCGAGCTCGGTCCGCTGCGCGATGAGGTACCGGACGATGGCTCCGGCCGTGGTGAGGCGGATCGTCTCCATCGAGCTCCTCCCGTCGCGACATCGGGTTTGACAGCCCATCGGGGCGGCGCCTATCGTACGCCCCGTTCGTTGGAACGTTCCACTCGCACGAGCGGGAGCACGATTGGAACGTTCCAGGGCTGGGAGGCGATCCGCACGCTCCTCTATGAACCATCGGGAACAGGATGCGCGTCGGGGTGATCGGGGTCGGCCGCATGGGTCAGACCCACGCGGTCACCCTGCGGTCGATCGCCGACGTCGAATCGGTCGTGCTCACCGACGTCGATATGGACCGAGCCGAGGGGGTTGCCGCCGACGCCGGCGCAGGCACGGTGGCCACCACCGAGGATCTGCTGGGCTCGGTCGATGCCGTCGTGATCGCGGCCGCGTCCTCCGCGCACGCCGACCTGATCCACGCGTCCGCGGACGCGGGGCTCCCGACGTTCTGCGAGAAGCCGATCACGATCGACCTCGCCAGCACCGCGGCGGTCGTCGAGCACGTGGAACGGACCGGGATCCAGCTCCAGATGGGGTTCCAGCGCCGCTTCGACGCCGGGTTCTCCGCCGCCCGCGATC